>CALJIU010000019.1 GCA_937974055.1 uncultured Neomegalonema sp.
GAAACGACCGAGATGCCCTGTCCGCCAAGCTGTGCGAATTGCCCTGCGGGACCGGCGGGGTTGGGGAAATAGCCGGACTTGCCGCCGCCGACATTGGGGTCAGCTTCGACACCGGGCCAGATGAAGGCGAAATTCATCTGAAGCGCGACCTGACCGGATTTATAGGCGTCGATATTCTCGCCCATATACCAGTTCGACGAACCCGGAGGCGTGCCGTTGTCGTAGAGATCCTTGTAGAATTCCAGCCCCTCGACCGCGCCGTCGGAGTTGACGAAACCGGCCATGTCATAGGGTTTTTCGGGGTTTTCGTACTCGAAACCGTAGTTATAGAGCGCGTTCGTCACGCCCATAGTGATGCCCTCGGACCCGCGCTCGGTATAGATCGCGGCACCATAGACGGTCTTGCCGTCGATATCGCGGCCCTGGAAGAATTCGGCGATATCCTTGAGTTCTTCAAGGGTGGCGGGCACGTCGAGCGCGCGGCCATGCTTCTTCTTGAACTCCGCCTGAATTTCGGGGCGATCGAACCAATCCTTGCGATAGGTCCAGCCGACCACATCGCCGAAAGCGGGGAGCGCGTAGTAGTTTGGCGTTCCCTTTGGCCATTCGGCATAGCCGGTGACGGTCGCGGGGATGAAATCATCCATCGTGATCTTTTCGGCATCGAAGAAGTCGTTGAGTTTGACGTAATGCCCGTTTTCGGCCCCGCCGCCGATCCACTGGCTGTCGCCAATCATCAGATCGCAAAGCTGACCGCCAGAGTTCAGTTCGTTGAGCATCCGGTCCGCAAAGTTGGGCCAAGGCACGAACTCGAAGGACATCTTGTGTCCGCTTTCCTTCTCGAAATCCTTGCTCAATTCGATCAGCGCATTTGCCGGATCCCATGCCGCCCAGCAGAGCGTCAGGTCATCGGCCTTTGCCGTCGTCGCCGCGAGGGTAGTCGCCAGCGCAGCCGCGCATGTCAGGGATCGAAATGTCATCGGGTCTTCCTCCATGGATACGACGCGGTTTTTATGCGTCTCTGATTGTGAGCAATAATGAGGTACGTACCTCATGTAAAGCCTCAAGTTTGACATCAGGTATCAGCGCACGCAATCAGTCGTGGTTTTCTTTTGCTTTATGAGCGGGTTAGGGCTTGGAAAATTCACTAAGCAATGATTTGATGTACGAACGTCATTTATCCTTAGAGGAAAGCGACCGTGAGACCGACGACCAAAGATCTAGCGAAACATGCGGGCGTCAGCTTGGCATCGGTCGACCGCGTTCTCAACGGACGTTCGGGCGTGCGCAAATCCACCATCGAGAAGGTGAATGTCGCCATCGGTGAGATCGGATTCGTACGCGATATATCCGCCGCCAACCTCGCACGACGAAAGGGATACCGCTTCATGTTCCTTCTCCCGAAATCCGGAGGGGAATTTGTCGAAGGTATCGTCGAAAGGATTGCCGAAGCGAATCGCGCTTTTGCAGTGGATAGGGTTCAGGTCGATGTAAGCTTCCTGACCGAGAACGATCCTCACTCCATCAGCGCGCGAATCGATGCAATCGGCGTGGATCAAGTCGATGGTGTCGCGATCATGGCACCGGCGACACCGCAGGTCCGCGATGCCATCGCGCGCCTGCGCGCGCGGGGGGTATCGGTCGTCACCATCGTTTCAAAACAGCCGAATGACGTGGACGGCCAGTTCATCGGCATCGACAACATGGCTGCGGGAAAGACGGCGGCGCGGCTTATGGGAAAATTCGTCGGTGCGCGCACGGGGGCCGTCATCGTGTTGTGCGAAACCATGCAGGCGCTGGACGGGCGTGAACGGCGCGCAGGATTCGATGCCATCGTCAATACCGAGTTCCCCACGCTCAGGGTGCTGCCATCGCTCGAAACCCATGGCGATCCAGAGCGGGTGAAAGGCATCCTGCGCAACGCCGCCGGGGCGTCAGCCGACATTGCCGGTGTCTATGTGACGAGCGCGACGGCGGAGCACGTGATCCCCTACCTGCGCGATGCAGGAATGCGGGCGGATACCGTAGTCATCGCGCACGAAAGAACCCCCTTCACCGAGCGCGCCTTGCGCGACAGGTCGCTGGACGTGCTCATAACGCAAAATTCCGGACATCTCGTCAGAAGCGCGATCCGAACGATGAAAGCGCGCATCGACCGCCGCGAGATACTGACCTCGCAGGAAAAGGTCCGGATCGAGATTGTCATCCAAGACAATCTTTGAAGGGTTTCGACCGATGCAGATGCTCGGCCTAGACCGAATTGCGTTCTCGATCCTCGGTTTCTTTGGTCGCAGTGAATTTTGCCGAGTGTAAAGTTTTGTTTGTCGAAAACTTTCAGCTTACAAACATGTAAACTTTCCGCGACGTGCGAAGGCATCCATGCAGAAATCCAAGATCCGCAACATGCAGGAATTTTCCGCGCTAACGGGTTTGTCCCGCCCGACGGTATCGAAGTACTTTCATGATCCGGAAAGCGTACGGCAATCAACGCGCGCCCGCATTGAATCTGCACTTGCCGAGCATGACTTCCGCCCGAACATTTACGCGATTAATCAAAACCGTAGCCTGACCAAGAATGTCGGCATCGTGGTTCCCTATCTTGCAGACCCGTTCTTCGCCGAACTCGCACGGCAGATCGAGCAATGCTGCCTCGAACGGGGATACCGGCCCACTCTGTTCAGCGCGCATGGCGACCCGAAGCTGGAGACGGACATTCTGGACAATCTCCGGTCGTTGAAGCCTGCGGGTGTGCTGCTGGCACCGCTTGGCCGCGCGTCGGATCGCAAGGCCATCGAGGCGTTCTGCGCAGACGTTCCAACCGTTCTGTTCGACAGTGGGATCGAGGATGTAGGGCTTGCGTTTATCGGCTCGGATTCACCGCAATTCGCGGACCTGATGGTCGATTATCTCTGCCGTACCGGTGAGCTGCCTTGCTTCTTCGAGATGAAGACGCCCTCCAATCCGAACGCGAACCGGCGGCGGGCGGGATATATCGCCGCGATGGAGCGGCTAGGCCATGTGCCGCGCATCGTTTCAGTTCCCGGTACCGGATGGGCCTTCGAGGATATCGGGTGGCGGGAAGGTATAGCAGCTATCGATGCACGGGCATTCGAGACCGGTACCGTTTTGTGCAGCAATGACCGGCTCGCTATCGGCTTCATCCGTGCCTGTTTTGAGAAAGGCCTCAAGGTTGGGCGCGAAAGCAGTCATGACATCCGTGTCGCGGGCATGGACGATCACCCGCTCGCGCGCTTTACCTGCCCACCTCTGACGACGGTAGCGCAGGATTACGATGCTATCGCCCGTCAGTCGGTTGACGTTCTATTCCGCGCGGTGTCCGGGGAAACCGTTTCCCATGAAGTGCGTCAATTCGAAGGGCGGCTGGTCCTTCGAGACTCCGCCTGAGTGTCAAAAACTTTGCGCGCGCAAAGTTTCCATTGACCTGCGCCACCGCTTCCTCTCAGGTTCTCTCCATAAAAGTTTTGGGAGGACATCATGATTCTGAGAAACGCGCTTGGCGCGGCGACGGCCCTTGCGATGCTGGCGACTGTAAGCGCTCATGCTGATACGATTACCATCGCTACCGTGAATAACGGCGACATGATCCGGATGCAGGGCATGACGGACGATTTCACGAAACAGACCGGCCACGACGTCGAGTGGGTGACCCTAGAGGAAAACGTGCTGCGCCAGCGCGTGACCACGGATATCACCACCAAGGGCGGTGCCTTCGACATCATGACCATCGGCATGTACGAGGCCCCGATCTGGGGTGCCAATGGATGGCTCGTTCCGTTGGACGATCTGTCGGCGGGTTACGATGTGGACGATATCCTGCCCGCCATGCGGGGGGGGCTTTCGCATGAAGGCACGCTCTACGCCGCACCGTTCTATGGCGAATCGTCAATGATCATGTACCGCACCGACCTGATGGAAAAGGCCGGGATGGAGATGCCAGACGCTCCGAGCTGGGCCTTCATCGCAAAAGCGGCTCGCGCGATGACCGACCGTGACGAAGAGATCAACGGCATTTGCTTGCGCGGCAAGGCGGGCTGGGGCGAAGGTGGTGCTTTCATCACCGCCATGTCCAACTCCTTCGGTGCGCGCTGGTTCGACGAGGATTGGAACGCGCAGTTCGATTCCCGCGAATGGTCAGATACGCTGAATTTCTTCGTCAACATGATGAATGATGCTGGCCCTCCGGGCTATGCCACCAACGGTTTCAACGAGAACCTGTCGCTGTTCCAACAGGGCAAATGCGGCATGTGGATCGACGCGACGGTCGCCGCGTCCTTCGTGACAAACCCCGACGATTCCAAGGTCGCGGACAAGGTGGGCTTCGCGCTCGCCCCCGATAACGGCCTCGGCAAACGCTCCAACTGGCTGTGGGCGTGGGCACTTGCCATTCCGGCGGGCACCCAGAACGAGGCAGCGGCAAAACAGTTCATCGAATGGGCGACCTCGAAAGGGTATATCGAGCTTGTCGCGGATAAAGAGGGCTGGGCCAACGTACCTCCGGGTGCGCGGGTTTCGCTCTACGAGAACGCGAACTACAAGGACATCCCCTTCGCGCAGATGACGCTGGACTCGATCCTGTCCGCCGATCCGAACAACTCGACCGTCGATCCCAGCCCCTATGTCGGCATCCAGTTCGCGGCGATCCCGGAATTTGCGGGCATCGCAACTGAAGTGAGCCAGGAATTCTCGGCGGCCTATGCCGGGCAGCAGAGTGTCGAAGAGGCATTGGAGAAGGCGCAGGCCATCACCAACGAAGCCATGGAAGCGGCGGGTTACCGCTAAACCATCGAAGCCCCGGAGATGTCCGGGGCTTATTCAAACTGCGTATGTCCCGCACCTTTGCGGGGCCGCAATGACCCTGACCCCGGACAACACCCATGGCCACCGCGCATTCCCGATCCGCCGCACGCCTGATGATGGCCCCCGCTGTCGTCTTGCTGCTTGGATGGATGCTGGTGCCGCTGGCCATGACGCTGTGGTTCTCGTTCCGGAAATATCTGCCCTTGCGTGGCGGCGATCTCGGTTTTACGGGGTGGGAGAACTATTCGAGATTCATCTCCTCCAGTTCCTTCTGGCCCAGCATTCAGGCGACTTTGATCATCGTGGGCAGTGTGCTCGCGATCACCGTTCTCTTGGGTCTTCTACTTGCGCTGCTGCTCGATCAGCCGATCTGGGGGCAGGGTATCGTTCGTATCCTCGTCATCGCCCCCTTCTTCGTGATGCCGACCGTCAGCGCCCTTGTCTGGAAAAACATGTTCATGGACCCGGTGAACGGGTTCTTTGCCCATGTGTGGAAGGCCTTTGGTGCCGAGCCGGTCGTATGGCTTAGTGACTTTCCACTTGGCTCGATCATTATGATCGTAAGCTGGCAATGGCTGCCATTTGCTACGCTTATCCTGTTGACCGCGATGCAGTCGCTCGACCGCGAGCAACTCGATGCCGCCGAAATGGATGGGGCTTCGCCGCTCGCGCGGTTCTGGTATCTGGTTCTGCCGCACCTGAGCCGCGCGATCAGCGTGGTGATCCTGATCCAGACCATCTTTCTGCTGTCGATCTTCGCGGAGATCTTCGTCACCACTGCCGGGGCGTTCGGTACCAAGACGCTGACCTATCTGATCTACCAGCGCGTTCTGGAGAGCCAGAATGTCGGGTTAGGGTCGGCGGGCGGTGTCTACGCAATTATCCTTGCCAATATCGTTGCGCTGTTCTTGATGCGGATCGTCGGCAAGTCGTTGGAGCGCTGAACCATGGCCCGTGCCGTCTCGCCCCGCCGCAAACTGGTCTTCACGTTGCTCGCCTGGGCTGTGGGGTTGCTGATCTTCTTTCCGATCTACTGGACGATTCTAACCAGCTTCAAGACTGAAGGGCAGGCGATTAACGACCCGCCCCTGTTCTTCGCCTTCGACTGGACGCTGGAAAATTACGCACTCGTGCAGGAACGCAGCGACTACATGCGTTACCTGTGGAATTCGGTGATCATCGCGGGCGGGTCCACCCTGTTGGGAATCCTTGTTGCCGTGCCAGCCGCGTGGTCCATGGCATTCGTACCGTCGAAACGCACGAAGGATATCCTTCTGTGGATGCTCTCGACCAAGATGCTGCCCGCCGTCGGGGTACTCTACCCGATCTATTTGCTCTTCATCGAGATGGGGTTGCTTGATACCCGGCTCGGCCTCGTTGTCGTGTTGATGTTGATCAACCTGCCGATCATCGTCTGGATGCTCTACACGTATTTCAGGGAAATTCCGGTCGACATTCTTGAAGCCGCGCGGATGGATGGTGCCAACCTGCGGTCTGAAATCTTCTACGTTCTGGCCCCGATGGCGATCCCCGGCATTGCTTCCACGGTGCTGTTGAGCCTGATCCTAGCTTGGAACGAGGCGTTTTGGACCCTGAACCTGACGGCGGCGAAGGCCGCGCCGCTGACCGCCTTCATCGCCAGCTATTCCAGCCCGGAGGGGTTGTTCTACGCGAAACTCAGCGCGGCCTCGACCATGGCGATTGCGCCGATTCTGATCCTCGGCTGGTTTAGCCAGAAACAACTCGTGCGTGGCCTGACCTTCGGCGCGGTAAAATAGAGAGAGACCGATGGGACGCATTCAACTGGAGCAGGTGACCAAGAGCTTCGGCAACACCGAAGTCATCCACCCGCTCGACCTGACCATCGAAGACGGTGAATTCGCGGTTTTCGTGGGGCCGTCGGGTTGCGGGAAATCCACCCTACTGCGCCTGATCGCGGGGCTGGAGGATGTCAGCGGTGGCGCGATCCGCATCGATGGCGTGGATGCGACCGAACTGCCGCCCGCCAGACGCGGCCTCGCCATGGTCTTTCAGTCCTATGCGCTCTACCCGCATATGACGGTGCGCAAGAATATCGATTTTCCGATGAAGATGGCCGGCATGGACAGGGCCGAGCGCAAGCGCCGGATCGAGAATGCCGCATCGATCCTGAACCTGACCGACTACCTCGACCGCCGCCCCGGTCAGCTTTCGGGCGGCCAGCGCCAGCGCGTCGCCATCGGGCGAGCCATTGTGCGCGAACCTGCCGCGTTCCTGTTCGACGAGCCGCTGTCGAACCTCGATGCCGCCTTGCGAGTCGGGATGCGGATCGAAATCAGCGAGCTGCACAAGCGTCTGGCGACCACAATGGTCTACGTGACCCACGATCAGGTCGAGGCGATGACGATGGCCGATAAGATCGTCGTTCTGAACGCGGGCCGGATCGAGCAGGTCGGATCGCCGCTGGACCTGTATCATGCGCCCCGCAATACTTTCGTCGCGGGGTTCATCGGTTCACCTAGGATGAACCTGATTACGGAAGATGAGGCGGCGCGCCATGACGCCCACACAATCGGCATCCGCCCCGAACATATCGAGGTTTCCGACGAGAGCGGTGTCTGGAATGGCCGCGTTGGCGTGGCGGAGCATTTGGGTTCCGATAGCTTCTTCCATGTCCACGAAACAGGCCTCGCCGAAACCATTACCGTCCGCGCGAGTGGCGAGATTGGCCTGAAGCACGGCGATCGCATCTTTCTCAGCCCCCGCGCAGATGTGATCCATCGCTTCGATGCACAAGGACAGCGCTTGCCGTGATCCCGCTTTCCAACCGTACGCTCGCCGATCTTCCCACCGGGATCGATTGCCCACGATATGACCGATCCACGATTGCGCCCGGAATGGTTCATATTGGCGTCGGCAATTTTCACCGCGCCCATCAGGCGTGGTACACGCATCGGCTCATGCAGCAGCGAGAGGCTCTCGACTGGAGCATTCTAGGGGCAGGTGTGCGCCCCGCCGATGCCGTAATGCGCGCAAAACTTCTGTCACAGGATTGTCTGACAACGCTGGTCGAACTCGCTCCCCGTGGCCGCTCGGTAGAGGTGGCCGGGGCGATGACGGGCTTCATTGCGGTCGAGCCGGGTAACGCGGCCCTGATCCGCGCCATGGCTGACCCGGCGATCCGCATCGTCTCGATGACCGTAACCGAGGGTGGCTATTATCTGGATGCTACCGGAGCGCTCGATACGGGCCACCCCGATATCGCTGAGGACGCGGCTAACCCTGACCGACCAAGCACGGCCTTTGGCGCGATCATCGCCGCGCTGCGTCTGCGCCGGGACGAGGGCAAGGGGCCATTTACCGGGTTATCCTGCGACAATCTGCAAGGCAATGGAGCGATCTTGCGCCGGGTGGTCGTGGGCCTTGCACGCCTGTCCGATCCCGTCCTTGCCGACTGGATCGACGCGGAATGCAGTTTCCCGAACTCGATGGTCGACTGCATCGTTCCCGCCACTGGCCCGGACGAAATCGCAGCTGTGAATGCTCTCGGCATCGCCGATGCCGCGCCTGTCACCCACGAGAATTTCCGCCAATGGGTGCTGGAGGACGACTTCTGCGCGGGGCGGCCCGAATGGGATCGTGTCGGGGCCACCTTCACCGACCGTGTGCATATCTACGAAGCGATGAAGCTGCGCATCCTCAACAGCGGGCATCAGATAGTCGCCAATGCGGGTGAATTGCTGGGCCTGACGACCATCGCCGACTGTATGGCGCATGAGGGGATCGCGGCGCTGCTGCGCAAGGTCGTTTGTGAGGACATCGCCCCCCATGTCAAACCGGTGCCGGGCATGGAGCCGCTCGCATATCTTGATCTCATCGCGACCCGCTTCGCGAACCCCGCGATCCGCGACACCGTGCGCCGTGTCGCCTTTGACGGCTCGTCGCGCCATCCTGGGTTCCTTCTGCCCACGATCCGGGACGCGCTGGTCTCCGGCACCTCGGTACGCGGCCTTGCGCTGGTCGAGGCGCTCTGGGCGCATATGTGCGTCGGAATCCGCGAGGACAAAAGCAGGATCGACCCGAATGACCCGATTTGGCCCGATCTCAAGGCTTGCGCGCAGCGGGCGAAGACGGACCCGGCGGCGTGGCTTTCTCAAACCCGGATCTACGGCGATCTCGGCGAGGATCGGCGCTTCTCCGACAGGTTCGCGACGTGGCTGCACGGGTTGACCGAACACGGTACCGCAGCCACGATCCAGTCCTATGCGCAAGGAGAGACGTGATGTTCCTTGTCTGCGGCGAAGCGCTTTATGATCTCTTCATGGCTGGTGATGGCGTATCCAGTGATGTTCAGTTCGATGGCCGTATCGGCGGCTCTCCGTTCAATGTCGCAATTGGTATGGCTCGGCTGGGCGCATCGACAGCCCTGTTCACGGGGATATCGACGGATACGCTGGGCGCGCGGTTGATTGAGGCGCTGGAGGGTGAGGGCGTCTCGACCGAATACCTGATCCGAACCGACAGGCGCACTACACTCAGCGTCGTGGGACTCGATGCGTCGGGCAGTCCCTCCTATACTTTCTACGGTGCCGATTCAGCGGATTGTAGCATTGTCGTCGATGACCTTCCGGCGCTGGAATCGCGCATTACAGGCTTGCATCTCGGCTCTTACTCGATTGCGGTGAGTCCGGTCGCGGATGCGCTGGCGGCCTTCGTCGAGCGAGAAAAGCACCGTTTCGTTTCCCTCGACCCGAATGTCCGCCCGACGGTTGAACCCGACATGGGCATATGGCGAACGCGCATCGATGCGTTGAGGCGACAGGCATCTCTCATCAAGGTCAGTGCAGAAGACCTTGCCATCCTGTTTCCGGGGGCCGATCCGGTTGATATCGTGCAAGAGTGGGCAAGGGGTGGCCCAGAGCTTGTGGTGCTGACGGACGGTGGAAACGCCGGCGTCGCTATTCGAGGCTCCGACTGCATCCGCTTCGTTCCGCCCCGGACACAGGTTGTCGATACGGTTGGTGCGGGCGATGCGTTTCAGGCCAGCCTGCTTGCATCGCTTGCAGCGTCCGCATCTGTTCGGCGCGGCATTCTGAGCGCGATGACGATTGGCGACCTCGAAGCGATCCTGACCCGCGCGTCCCATGCGGCCAGCATAACGTGCGAACGTCGCGGCGCAGACCTGCCACGCCTTGAAGACCTGCGATGACCGCTTTTGCCGAGAGCAGACTCGTTCGGTCTTTCAACTATAGCAATTTACGTCAATCTTGAGGCAGGTTTCGCCGCCTCTTGCCCGCCGTCTTATGGCTCGAACGCGAAAATCCGCCACTCGATTTAGTAATTGTGTAATTTGCCGTAACGACTGTCTTCTCGTATATCCGCGATTGTGGTTGCAGACAGCCGCTCGATCAGACTGCGTTCGACATCTTCCAGAACGGTTGTAACGCGGGCATGGAGGGCGTGTTCGAGGGAGCAGGATGGCGTTTCATCCATCGTTCGGGTTGCAATCAAGCTTTCGTCAAGGGCGATGTAGACATCTGCGAGGGTGATATCATCGGCAGGGCGCGCAAGTCGCCACCCCCCGGAATGGCCCTTTTCCGATACCAGCAACCCGGCCTTGCGCAACTGACCGAGCACGCGCCGCACCACGACCGCGTTCGTGCCGGCATGGTCGGCGATCTTCGCCGATGTGCGCATCTGCTCCGGCTCAACGGCCATATGACCGAGCGTATGCAGCGCGAGGGAAAGGCGGCTGTTGCGTTTCAACGCTGTCTCCAGGTAGGCGGCGAAATGTGCAACAATGAGAGTTGCGTGAATCGAGTAACTTCTCTAGTTGCGTTATATTATAACATTCGTCGCCCTGTAGGGGTGCTCGAATACGTATCAAAGCGGAAGGTTCATCAGATGTCCACTCTCACCCGATTCGTCGTCGCGGCGGCTCTGGCGCTTGGTAGCGCTGTTCCGGCGGTCGCGGAGAACGATAGTCTTAGCATCGCGACCGCCTTCGGCCCCAATGCCGAAGTGCCCGATCCGCGAGCGGGGTATAACGGCTGGATGTCCAACCAGTCGGGTGTGACGGAAACATTGATGGGAATCGATTACGATCTAAAGCTGTATCCCCGCGTCGCCGAGAGCATCGCACAGGCCGGACCAACAACTTGGCGCGTGACGTTGCGCGAGGGCGTGACCTTCCATGACGGCTCGCCGCTGACCGCGCAGACGGTTGTCGATGCAATCGCGCCGATTTCCGAGGAGGGCAGCGCCGGACACAATGCCCGTATCGCCAAGCTGCTCGATCTGGCGGGCCTGTCGGCGCAGGGCGAGCGTGTCGTGGTCTTTGAAACGAACGCGCCGAACGCAGCCTTTCCATGGACGCTCTCTGAGCCGGGCATCGCGGTACTGGGCGCGGTTTCGCAGGCGTTTCCGATCAATGCGACAGGTCCATACATTTTCCGCGAGGCAGTGCCGGATCAATTTTATCGCGTCGAGGCGAATGCGGCCTACCGGCTGGGCGAGCCGGGATTCGACGAGGTGCGCATCGTGGCCTCCGGCGACCCGGCGACGGCTGCTCTGGCGTTCGAGGCGGGCGAGGTCGATATGATCATCAACTATCCGGAGGCTGATTTTGAGCGTATTCAGGAAACCGGGGCGCTCGGTTTTTCCGCCCCGACCGTACGCCTCTATTTCTTCACATTGAACGCGGCCAGCGGCCCGATGGCAAATCCTATGATCCGCCGTGCTGTGTCCATGGCGATCGACCGCGACGGCATCGTGCAAGCGGCGTTGTCTGGCGTGGGCGGCGTTCCGGCGGGAACGATCTATCCGGCGGGCAAGGGCTGGGCGTCAGATATCGCGCCGGTCTACGACCCTGCCGGGGCCGAGAAACTGCTGGAAGAGGCCGGAGCCGTCAAGGAAGGCGGGCGCTGGATGCTGGATGGAGAGCCTTTGGAAATCGACATCGTCACCTATTCATCCCGCGCGGCCCTGCCCCCCACGGCGGAACTGACCCAAGCTTTCCTGCAAGCCATTGGCGTCACATCTACGGTCAGTGTTGGGGAATACGGGGCGAGTGCTGACGCGATCAAGGACGGTTCGGCGGATATGTTCCTACAGGCTTGGGTGACGACGCCCCAAGGCGACCCCGGCGCGGTGTTAGAGACGTTGCTGAAATCCGACGGCGGATCGAATGCGGGTGGTTATACCAATTCGGCGCTCGATACGCTGTTGGAGGCGGGCCGCACCAGCTTCGATCCTGACCGGCGGAGGGCGATCTATGACGCGGTGCAGGAGATCATTGCCGCTGATGCGGCACTGATCCCGGTGTTCCACGTAAATCAGGTCAATGTCGCTCGTGCGGGCCTGATGGGCTATGCCGTGCATCCGACCGAGACGTACTGGATTACCCACGAGACCCGTTTCGAGGAATGACCATAAACATCACCGACCTTAGCGCCATCCGTTCGGGCCGCACCATCCTGCACCCCACCTCCCTGACCCTCGCACCCGGCGAACGCGTGGGCCTCGTCGGCGCGTCGGGTTCCGGCAAGTCCACCTTGGGGCACGCGCTGGTGGATGCGCTGCGGGCGCAGGGGCGGATGGTGGCCCATGTCCCGCAAAGCCCCGACGAGGCGCTCGACCCGCTGCGGAGCATGGGCTTTCACTGGCGCGAGGCGGAGAGGGCCTTGGGGGCATCCCCTGACCCGGCAGAGCGCGACGCGATCTTCGCGGCGCTCAGAATTGACGGTGGCGATCTGCGCAAACGCCCATGGAACTGGAGCCGGGGGATGCAGCAGCGCTTCGTCATCGCCATGGCCCTGATCGGCAAGCCCTTGCTGATCGTGCTCGACGAGCCGACCTCGGCCCTTGATCCGGTGGTCGCTGCAAACACGATGGAGCTACTCGACACGTATCTGTCGAACCGGCGAACGGCCTGTCTGCTCATCACCCACGACTTGGGGCTGGCGGCCCGGCGCGTAGAGCGGCTGATGGTCATGGACGGGGGCCGTATCGTGGAGGATACTCCGACCGTTCGCTTGCTCGACGCGCCCCGAACGCAGGCGGCAAGGGCGCTATGCGCCCATAGAAACTGGCTCGCCCTGCCATGCTGACGCTTCAAAACGCATCGGTCATGCGGGGGCGGATGCTGACCCTTGATGATGTTTCCCTGTCGCTCGCTGCCGGTCGTACCCTTGCCGTCGTGGGTGAGAGTGGGGCTGGGAAATCGACGCTGATTGCCGCCGTACTTGGCCTCGTCAAGTTGCATCGGGGGCGTATCGCATGGAACGATGCCCCGGTTGCCACCATTCGCCCTGCTTTGGTAATGCAGGAACCGCGCGCCGCCTTCAATCCGGCGCTGAACCTGCGTCGCTCAGTCATGGAACCGCTCACCGCCCGTCGCTTGACGCCCGATCCTGTGCGACTCGCCCGGTTCTGTGACGGTCTCGAACTGCCCCGCGATCTGCTGGACCGCCGACCGGATCAGGTCTCCATCGGACAGGCGCAGCGCGTCGGCATCCTGCGGGCACTCATCGCCGCGCCGCCGCTGGTGTTGTTCGACGAACCGCTTTCGGCCCTCGATGCCGTGACGCAAAAGCACACCGCACGCCTCATCGCGCAATTGCAGGCCGAAGAGGGCTTCGCCGCGTTGATCGTGACCCATGATCTCGGCTATGCGGCGGCCTATGCGGATGACATTGCCGTTCTCCGGGCCGGTCGGTTGCAGGAGGTGCAACCCGCCCATGCCTTTATCGCCGCGCCGCAGACCGAGTATGGGCACACCCTCCGCGACGCGGCCTTTGCCCTCGGCGCATTGGAGCATGTCGCATGATCGGGGCGGTTTCTGGCCTGCTGCTGCGCAGTGTCGTCGTGCTGACAGGCACAGCGCTTCTGACATTCGTTCTCCTGTGGAACGCCCCCGGAGACCCAGCCTTGTCCATTGCCCAAGCGCGCTACGCGACCGTGGTATCGGGCGATGTGTTGGAGCAGGTGCGCGCCGAAGCAGGTCTCGATGGTGGATTCTGGACGGCTTTCCGGGGGTGGATCGAGCCGTTGCTGGTGGGCGATTTCGGGCAATCCTCCGTGACGGGCCGGGACGTATGGCCCGATTTGTTGACGGCAGCATCCTACACCGTGCCGCTGGCCCTGATGGGGCTTGGTATCGGAATGGTGATTGCGTTGCCGCTGGCGATACTGGCCACCCGGCGACCGGGGAGCTGGATGGACCGCCTCGCCGTCGCGCTCGCATCGCTGGGGGCCGCGATTCCGGCCTATTGGCTGGGGTTGCTGCTGATCCTGCTGTTCGCCGTGACCCTTGCGTGGCTCCCGGCAATGGGGGCGCGGACCCCGGCCCATGCGATCCTGCCCGCTATGACCCTTGGCTTCGGTGTCGCCGCCGCCCTTACCCGGATCATCCGCTCCGGTATTTTGGAGGCACGAGGGCAATCCTTTCTGCCTGCCCTGCGCCGCCGTGGTGTTACACACAGGGCCATCGGGCGGGATCATGTGGCTCCCCATGCGGCGATTCCGGTAATCACGGTGTTCGGCCTCGAACTCGCCTTTCTGCTGGAAGGGCTGGTGATGGTCGAGGTAATCTTCGCGCGCCCCGGTCTGGGCAGCTTTCTGGTGAGCGCGATTCTCGCGCGGGACTTTCCAAAGGTCCAAGCCGCCGTTCTGCTGACCGCGCTGATTTTCGTCACGATCAACCTCGCAATCGATCTGATCTATCGCGTGATCGATCCTCGCATCGGCGCGCGCGATGCGTAGCGTGATCGTCTTGGCCATAGTCTTCGTGATGTTCGCCGTCGTTGGGCCGATACTGGCCCCCCACGATCCGACCGCGATCAACATTCCTCAGCGCCTTAGCCCGCCAAATTCCCAATGGTTCCTAGGCACCGATGCGCTGGGGCGCGATATCCTGTCGAGGTTGCTGCACGGGGCGCGATGGTCGCTGGGGTTGGCTTTCCTGATTTCGCTGATCGGCCTTGCCATCGGTACCGTCGTCGGCCTTGCGGCGGCGTTGGGCGGCAAATGGATGGATTGGGCGATAATGCGCGTGACAGATATGTTTCTCGCCTTTCCTGAACTGGTCGCAGCGGTCGTCATCGCGGGGCTGATGGGGGCGAGCACCGCCAGCCTAATTTTTGCGCTCAGTATCGTCGGGTGGATGCGCTATGCCCGCGTCGCGCGGGGCATCGGCCTGTCGCTGGAGAGCAGGGGTTATGTGATACAGGCCAGACTCGCGGGTATGTCGCCGCTTTCGATCGCCCGCTGGCACTACCTGCCTTCGTTGCTGCCGTCACTTATTGTCGTCTGGACCGGGATGTTCGCCCGTGCGATCTTGGGAATATCAGCGCTAGGATTCCTCGGATTCGGCGTTCAGCCTCCGACGCCCGAATGGGGTACGATGCTGCTCGACGCGCGCATCCACATGCGCTCGACCCCGCTGCAAATGATCTGGCCGGGTCTGGCGGTGGTCGCCTGCGTCCTCGCCATCAACCTCGCCGGGGACTCCTTGCGCGATGCATTGGCCGAGCGGGAACGAAGCGCATGACTCCCACCGACCGCCCCGGCTTCGGCATCGCGTTGCGCATCCTGTCCGGGTTCCTGATGGCGGGCATGTATGTCTGCGTGAAGGCCGTCAGCGATACCGTGCCCGTGGGGGAGATCGTCTTCTTCCGCTCCTTCTTCGCTATCATTCCATTGGTCGTCTTCCTGTGGCTGCGGAACGAGTTTCCGGGTGGATTGGCCACGAAACGGCCCGTCGATCACTTCCTGCGGGCGAGCTTCGGGGCGCTGGCGCTGTTCACATCCTTCGCGGCCATCGCCCGGCTGAACGTCGCCGAGGCCATCCTGATCGCGCAGCTCTCGCCGGTTTTGATGGCGATTGGGGCGGTCGTCTTCCTGTCGGAACGCCTGACGCCGTGGCGCATCGGCGGTCTTGTTCTGGGATTTGCCGGAGTAATCGCTCTGGTATGGCCCGAATTTGGCGGGGGTGAGGGCGAGCGGGGTCGCTTGATCGGGGTCATCATCGGCGTCGTCTCCGCCGCCTTATCCGCGATGGCCCTTCTCATGGTGCGCAGCCTGAATCGCACCGAAAGCCCCGGCGCAATCGCCCTGTATTTCGTGCTCGCCTCGATGGTCGGGGCGTTGTTGACGCTGCCTTGGGGCTGGGTGATGCCGGATATCCCGACACTGCTCCTATTGGTCGGGGCGGGTCTGTTCGGTGGAATCGCACATATCGCCATGACCCTCGCCTTCCGCTACGCCGAAGCCTCGCGTCTCGCGCCCTTTGAATATGTCGGCCTGCTCTGGCCCCTCGCAGCCGACCTGCTGATCTTCAAGCTGCCTCTTTCCACCAGCTTTCTGCTCGCCGCCCCGCTCGTCCTCGCCGGAGCGGCATTCGCTGCGATGGAGCGAGGAGCGGTTCGATCCCATGCCGTACGATCCCGATGATCTCGTTTCAGCGTGATCGGCTATTGCTCTACATCAACCCCAGCGCGCGAAAGCTGGCATCCAGTTCGCGCCCGATGATGATATGGTCATGCACCGCAATACCCAGCGGCTTGGCGACATCCACGATCTGCTTCGTCATCTCGATATCGGCACGCGAGGGGGTGGGGTCGCCGCTGGGATGGTTATGCACGAGAATTACGGCGCTCGCGTTCAATTCCAGCGCCCGTTTCACCACTTCGCGCGGATAGACCGGCACATGATCGACCGTCCCGCGCCCCTGCGCTTCCTCCGCGATCAGGCGGTTTTTGCGGTCGAGGAACAGCAGATGGAACTCCTCATGCTCCAGCCGCCCCATCCGGGCTTTGCAATAGGCCATCAGCGCCGACCAACTCGACAAGACGGGCCGCTCGATCACGCTATTCTGCGCCAGCCGCGTGGCGGTCGCCTCCACGATCTTTAGTTCGGTGACGGCCCGATCCTTCAACCCTGCCTCCGACAGCCGCGCGCGGGGGGCGGAGATGACCCCCGCGTAATCCCCGAACCGCTCGATCAGCGCCTTGGCCAGCGGCTTTACATCCACGCGCGGAATGGCATTGAACAACACCAGTTCCAGCAATTCGTAATCGGCCAGCGCCCCCGGTCCCGCCTCGTCGAACCGTCTGCGCAGCCGTTCGCGATGCCCCGTATGCGAAGGCGGCTTCGGCTTGGGGGATTGGGCCTCCCGCATCTAGAGTGAAACGCAATCAAGATGGGTCGAAAATTGCCCCAAGAGTGGGCATTTTTCGACAGGTCGTGGCCTGATCTGATCGCGTTTCACTCCCATCAGGCCGCGCTTGCGGCTTCGGTGAACGGATGGAAGCGGTTTGCGGGCGACAGCGTAAAGACCTCGCACCCGTCCTCCGTCACGCCGACCGAATGCTCGAACTGCGCCGATAATGACCGGTCCCGCGTCACAGCGGTCCATCCATCGGGCAGGATCTTCGTCGCGGCCTTGCCCAAATTGACCATCGGTTCGATGGTGAAGAACATGCCGGGCCGCAGCAGCGCGCCCGTATCCGGCTTGCCATAATGCAGCACATTGGGCGTGTCGTGGAACACCCGCCCAAGGCCGTGGCCACAAAAATCGCGCACGACCGAACAGCGGTTGCTCTCGGCATAGCTTTGTATCGCATGGCCGATATCGCCAAAGCGGTTGCCGGGCTTTATCGCCTCGATGGCCCGCATCAGCGAGTCATGCGTCACGCGGATCAGCCGCTCGGCCTTGCGGCTCGGCGCGCCCGCCACGAACATTCGCGAGGTATCACCGTACCACCCGTCGAGAATGACCGTCACGTCGATATTGAGGATATCCCCCTCGCGCAAACTCTTCGGTCCCGGAATCCCGTGGCAGACGACATGGTTCAGCGAAATGCAGCTTGCATGTTTATACCCGCGATAACCGATGGTCGCGGAGGTTGCGCCATTATCCTCGACGAATTGCTCGATCAGCGCGTTCAGCCGCTCGGTCGTCACGCCCGGCGCGATTTCCGGCCCGATCATGTCCAGCGTCTCCGCCGCCAGCTTCCCGGCCTTGCGCATCCCGTCGAAATCCTCCGGCATGTGTATCTTGATGCCTTCGGGCGTGCGGTTGACGGTATCTTTCATCGAGCGGGTCCAGATGCAGGGAGAGGTTTGCGCCGCACAATGGGCGATCCGGGCGCTCCGATCAAGGGGTACCGGGTGCACAGATTTTGTTCGCACGCTGATGGTCTAATATCATGAGCGAAAATCGCTGACCGTTTTCACGTTTCCACTCTGCTCCGGGCGAAGACCCGGAGCCTAGAAGAACCGCGCTCCGCCTATCGGGGTTCCGGGTCTGCGCCCGGAACAGAGCGGTCAGTAATCGCCGCAATTGATATTACAGCAAACAGCAGACACACCAACCCGCCCCCCGCCCAGCGGCGACGGCCCTCGAACCTCATCCCTAAAACCGATTATCTCACGGAGGCGCTTTCATCCCCGCCAGCGCCATGAGTGCCAATTCATGCACCTCCGCCAGCAGCAGATCGATGGGCCGCTTCCCTCGCTCCACATGCCCCGGCGGTCTGCCCGGACGCATCACCCGCAGCGGCCTTTTCATCCCAGCCTTCTTCCGCGCCAGCCGCTTTGCCTGCCCCGGAATATCATTCATCGCAGCAACCAACGCCTCGACTCGACGCCGCAAAGCGGCTGCACTCACCGGATCATCCGGCAAAACCTCCACCCGCCCCGGCGGCGAAACATCCAGATCATCGAACCCCCGCACATTCGGCCCGAACCCCGGCGCGGTCTTCCGTTTCGGCGGTCCAACCTCCTTGCGAGGGTCCATCAAGACAAAGACCGGCTTCCGCGCGCCCGACCCCTTAGGAATCTTCTCCGAAGGCGGCGACCGCTTCGCGCGCGGCTTCACCACGATATCCATCGCCGCAATCTCAATCAGCCGCCGCAGAGTCGATTCCGCAGGGCGCAGCAGCGCCAAAATCGCCAGATGCATATGCCGTAGCAGTATCTCGCTATCGCCCAGCATCGCCAGAATCTGCGCCACGATGGGCAGCAGGTCAGCGCGATTGATCTCGATGCAGCGGGTCCAACTCATAGGCGTTGCGTATCC
>CALJIU010000020.1 GCA_937974055.1 uncultured Neomegalonema sp.
CCTCTTCGATCCGGCATACATGACCGAATTATACGAGACCGGCTATGCGGCCGCACAATCGTCAACCCCGTGGAAATCTAGCTTCAGCACAGTAAACCGTGGTGGGCTTACCGGAGAGTAAGGATCGCGGAAGGTAAGCTAAAGCGTTTTCAGCAAAAGTGGGAACCGGTTTTGCGGTTCGAAAAGGCGACCAAACAAAAGCTTTAGGAGCCGAGGAGCTCGGCCTGCGCCATTGCAGGAAGACGGCGCTGCATAACGACAGCCTCCCCACAAGAGTGAACTCATTGCGCTGGCTTCAGCGCCATCAGATTGAGCCGTGCGCTTTCAATGAACTGCATCTCTATCGCTTTGGCCGTCTGCTCATCGATTGCGCTGGACAACCGCGCCAACGAGCCTGTCAGGTGACAATGAAGAAAACACATCGTTCTGCACTTCTGATGATCCGAATCAGCAATGAGTGGCTTGAAAGCTTCGAACATCATATCGCCGTTTCGCTTGCTGTCTTGCTGATCAAGTTCTCGAAGATTTTTATCTGCCTGAGTTGAAGACAGCAGGTCACGGGTCACAGTATCCACGCGCAGATACGCGCAATATTCCGTGATCGCGTCTTCGAGCCGATTCGCCGCATCTTCAAGATCCTCGACCCCTTTGAATCGGGCCTCAAGGGCGCGACTTAAATCATCCAAGGTCGTGCGCACTAATGAATGTATCACCGCGCTTTTATTGGGAAAAAATTGATAGACGGTGCCGATGGGTACTTCCGCCCGCTGGGCCAGCGCGTTCATTTTAAGGCCGTCGCTGCCGACTTCCGAAATGATCTGTTTGGCTGTGCGCAGAATTGCGTCGACCCGCGCTTTGCTGCGCGCTTGAACCGGGCGTTTGCGAACTTCGATAGAGCTGTTGGCCATTTGGCAGATCCTGTTGGTCAAAAAATTGTTGCTTTTCTAAATATGAGCACTTATCACATTATGCAATATGAGAGTTACTCACGTTAGGAAAGACTATGACATATTCATCGCGAGACAGAGCATGCATCGTCGGCGCGGGACCAGGCGGTCTTGCACTTGCGCGAGCATTCAAGAACCTTGGCATCGATTTTGATGTCTTCGAAAGACACAGCGAAGTTGGCGGCGTCTGGGATCTCGATAACCCTGGCACTCCGATGTACGATTCAGCGCATTTCATCTCCTCCAAGACGCATTCATACTTCTCTGATTTCCCGATGCCGGACCACTACCCTGACTATCCATCGAACCGTCAGATATTTGCCTATATGAAAAACTTCGCGGCGCGGTACGGACTGTATCAGCACATCACGTTCAACACCGAAGTGAAGAGCACAGAGTTTTCAGACGACATGTGGGCCGTGTCGCTGTCGAACGGCGAGACGCGCCAATATCGCTGGCTGATCTGCGTGTCCGGCACCACCTGGCACCCCAAAATGCCCGGTTGGGTCGCCCAAGCCGATGCCTTCGACGGCGACGTTCGCCATGCCAACAGTTTCCGCCACATGGATGAATTCCGAGACAAGAAAGTTCTTGTCGTCGGCGCGGGCAATTCGGGCTGCGACATTGCTTGTGACGCCGCTGTTGCGAGTGATGCCGCTTTCATCAGCTTGCGGCGCGGCTATCATTTCGTCCCAAAGCACATCATGGGCAAACCGGCAGATGTGTTCGGCGATGAAGGCCCGAACATGCCGATGTGGCTGGCCCAGCGTGTCTTTGGAGGGTTGCTGCGGTTCCTAAATGGGGACGTCAGTCGCCTTGGTCTGCCCAAACCTGATCATAGGATTTTTGAGAGCCATCCGATCGTCAACTCGCAACTGCTTCATTATCTCAGTCATGGCGATTTGATCGCAAAAGGCGATGTCGATCGTCTGGAAGGGAAAGAGGTCATCTTTACGGATGGTAGCCGCGAGGTCATCGATGTGGTGCTGTGCGCCACGGGGTACGAGTGGAAAGTGCCGTATGTAGAGCGCAAAGCGTTTAGTTGGAAAGGCGACCGTCCAGACAACTACTTGCACATGTTCTCACGGACCAATCCGCAACTGTTCGGCCTTGGCTTCACCGAAACGAATGGCGGCATCTATAAACTGTTCGACGGCATGGCGGATTTGATCGCGCGGACCATTTGCGCACAGCGCGACGACGCAGCGGAATGGGCAAAGCTGGACGCACGCATGACACAGCACATCCCGGATCTAACCGGAGGTGTGAAATATGTGGAAAGCGACCGCCACGCCACCTACGCGAACATCGATGCCTTGAAGCGCGAATTCAAGGCCCTACGCAAACATATGGCCTGGGAAGATCCGAAGGACGGATATTTCGATTTGCCTCAGGTTGATGAGCCTCCGTTTTTCTTGGAGGCGGCAGAATGAAAACGGTCTTTATAACAGGAGCTGCAGGTGGCGTAGGCCTCGCCCTCGCCAAGGCTTTCGCCGCACAGGGGCACCGATTGGTTCTCACGGATCGAGATGCCAAAGCTCTCGACGAAACAGCCCGCCAATTAGACTGCGAGCCAGAGTTGATCGTCGCAGATTTACGCAAGCCCTCAGACCTTGAAACGCTGGCCCAGCGCATCGAGAGTCCCGACCATCCGGTTGATATTCTGGTCAACAATGCGGGGATCATCGTGCCCGGCTCCGTCGGCAATCTGAGCGATGATCTGGTGCGCGCCCATGTCGATATCAACATGATCGCGCCGATGATTCTGTGTTCTGCGGCGGCGCGGGCAATGAAACGGCGCAGGTCGGGCTACATTTTCTCCATCATGTCCCTCGCCGCGATTGGACCAATGAAAGATAGCGCAGCGTATTCCGCATCGAAGTTCGGACTGCGCGGATATATGGCGTCCTTGTCATTGGAGTTACATGAATACGGCGTGGGCGTCGGCGGCGTTTTCCCCAGCGCGATTGATACGCCAATGTTGGCCGCCGAGATGGCAAGCCCTGAGGGTTCGCCCCTGAACTTTGTCGGAAACGCCAAGGCGATGAGCCCGGACGAGGTCGCAGTCCAAGTTCTGAAGGCGATGCAAAAGGGGAAGCTGGAAACACTTTTGCCCAGAAGCGATGGCTTTATGGCTGGGATTCTCATGCTCTTTCCCGGATTGCTGCGCCCGGTTTTGTCCCACTTTGAAAAAAATGGGATGAAGAAAAAGCAAGCGTATCTGAAAACCTTAAAAACTAAACAAGAAGGCGCTGTTGACAAGCGGCACTTGTCGAACGAGGGCGCAATCCGAACACCCTGACTTAAGAACGCCACGACCGTTCGCGCTGCACGATCATTTCGTTTTGGTGAAGCCAATTCTCGTCTCAGCGAGGGTGCAGCCGAATTGCGCGTGCACGGCAAAGAAAAGCCCTTGTCACGACCAACTACCAGCAATCGAAATTTCTAGCCGATTACGGCTCAGTCGAAGAAAAATGGGAGGATACTATGAAAATCAAGAGCGGGTACGCCGCGATGATAATGCTGTGTTTCTATACCAGTTCTGCTAACGCGGCGGGTTTTGATCTGGGCGAGCGAGTCATTGACCCGCTGTTCGAGGAGGGCGGTTATATCGAGTTTTCCAGCTATGTGGTGAATGTCGATGTGACTGGCGAGGTTGCCGGTTTGCCGACCGGAGATGTGGGTGACGACTTTCTCACTGGCAACTTTTCGTACAAGAACGACATCACCGATGCCTTGTCTTTTGCGTTGATCCTGGACCAGCCCTTTGCCCGCGATCTGACCTATAAAGAAGGACCGTTCGCAGGGGCGGAGGCGCATCTGTCGAGCCTTTCGGCAAGCGGATACCTTCGCTATCGCTTCGATAATGGGTTTTCCATTCATGGCGGGCTACGGGCGCAACGGATTGACGGCATGATCGCCGAACCGACAACGACGGTGACGTTCGACGATGACTGGGGCTTCGGTTATTCCGCCGGAATTGCCTACGAAATTCCCAGTATAGCTCTGCGCGCATCCCTGACCTACGATTCAGAGATCGAGACGAGCCACGACACCCGTTTCAACACCGCCAGCCTACCCGGACTGGAAAGCACCAGCCTCAAAACGCCGCAATCAGTGAATCTAAAAGTGCAAACTGGTGTGCACGAAAATGTGCTGGTCTTCGGCGCACTGCGCTGGACAGACTGGGATGAAGTGACGCTCGATCCGGGCGACGCCGGTGGGGCGGACCTGTTCAACTTTCGAGACGGGATCACCGGATCGCTGGGGGCCGCCTATCTGTTCAACGAAAAACTGGCCGGGTTCGTGGTTGCTGAAATCGAGCGTAAGAGCAGCAAGCCCGCCACCAGCGCGCTCGACGTGGACGATAACGGACGCTCGCTGACGGTGGGGGTCGAGTACACGACAGAGGACAACCTGCGCCTCACTGGCTCATTCACCTATGTCGATTTGTACGACCGCGAGGGCGAGGTCGCCGGGGCACCTGTTCGCTTCGAGGACAATCACGCCATCGCGTTCGGGCTAAAGGTCGGATATTCATTCTGATGCGATGCTTCCAGCGTTGACGGGTAGCGTGGCAATCCACGTTGCAACGGTTCGGCCTTGTACTGTCGGAATCTTGCCGATCTGAAGTAAAAATTGCAGTATAGTAATGATCTGTACTGCCTTATTTAAAGGTGAGACATGTCAAACGCCTTCGATCTTACGCTTACTGGCCCGGTCGCGCATCTGAGATTTACGCGCGGAACCAAATCCAATGCCATGGGCCACGGTTTTTGGTCCGACTTTCTACCCGCGATCATGGAACTAGATCGTGCAGGCGAAACGCGGGCGCTCGTGATTTCCGGCGAGGGAAAGAACTTCTGCTCCGGTATGGATATTTCGCTGTTCATGGGGGACACGCCACAGACAGTCACGGCAGAGGACCGCGAAGCCTTCGTGCATGTCGTGCGGACCATGCAGGCGACCATCTCCGTGCTGGAGGAGGCGCGCTTTCCGGTCATCGCCGCGATACAGGGCGCGTGCATCGGGGCCGGGTTCGACCTCGCAACAGCCTGCGACCTGCGTTACGCCAGCCAAGACGCGCAGTTTCGCATTGAGGAGACGAATATCGGCATGATGGCCGACCTTGGCGTGTTGCAACGCCTGCCCCACCTCGTTCCCGAAGGGGTCGCGCGCGAGATGGCTTATCTCGGCAGGACCGTGTCCGCCGAGCGCGCTGAACGCTTCGGGTTGGTCAACGAGATGGCGGAGGATGCGGAGGGAGCCTTGCAACTGGCTTTCGATGCGGCGGAGCGGATAGCCGCCCGCGCACCGCTGGCCGTGGCCGGGTCGAAGGCATCAATTACCTATGCCCGCTCGCACAGCACCCGCGACAGTCTCGACCATGCCTGCCTGATACAATCCACCCTTTGGAACCCTGCGGATATCATGACCGCTTTTGCGGCCCGCACGCAGGACAAGACCCCCGATTTCAAATCACTCAGCCCGGTCATCCGGTTTCCAAAATAAACCCGCTCACGCCAGTTTGAGGAATAAAGACGATGTATGACATCTCACCTGACGGTCCCTATCCCCTGATGTTCCAACCGCTCGATCTGGGCCACATCACCCTGCGCAACCGGGTGCTGATGGGGTCGATGCATCTGGGGCTGGAAGAGGCCAAGAATGGGTTCGACCGCATGGCGCGCTTCTATGCAGATCGGGCGCGGAACGGCCCCGGCTTGATCGTCACAGGCGGCATTGGCCCGAACCCGGAGGGCGCGGTCATTCAGGGTGGTTCGATCCTGCATGACGAGTCCGAAGTGGCCAACCATCGCATCGTCACCGATGCCGTCCATGCCCAAGGTGGCGCGATTGCGATGCAGATCCTGCATACGGGCCGATACGCCTATAATCAGGCGCAGGTCGCGCCCTCGCCCGTGAAAGCGCCGATCAATCCATTCACGCCGAAGGAGCTGACGGAAGACGACATCGAACAACAGATCGTCGATTTCGTCCGCTGTGCCGAGCTGGCCAAGCAGGCGGGCTATGACGGGGTCGAGATCATGGGGTCCGAAGGATACCTGATCAACCAGTTCATCGCGGAGCGGGTGAACCGGCGCACCGATCAATGGGGCGGATCGTATGAAAACCGCATCCGCTTTCCGGTCGAGATCGTGCGCCGGACCCGCGAGGCCGTGGGGTCGGATTTCATCATCATCTTCCGCCTGTCGATGCTCGATCTGGTCGAGGGCGGCAGTTCATCGGATGAGGTCGTGCAGCTTGGCTTGGCCATCGAAAAGGCCGGGGCGACCCTCATCAACACCGGCATCGGCTGGCACGAGGCGCGCATCCCGACCATCGCCACCTCGGTTCCCCGCGCAGCATTCACATGGGTAACCGGGCAAGTGCGCAAGCATCTGTCGATTCCCGTCATTGCCTCCAACCGCGTCAATACGCCTGAGGTTTTGGAGCAGGTTCTGGCCAGTGGCGAGGCCGATATGGTCTCGATGGCTCGCCCGTTCCTCGCCGATGCGCAGTTCGTGCAAAAGTCCGCCGAAGGCCGCGCGGACGAGATCAACACCTGTATCGGCTGCAACCAAGCCTGCCTCGACTACATCTTCCGGGGCAAGATCACGTCTTGCCTCGTGAATCCGCAAGCCTGCCGTGAGGAGGAGTTCACTGCGCATCCCACCGAAACGCCGAAGTCGCTCGCCGTGGTCGGCGCGGGGATGGCGGGGCTGTCCTTCGCCGCCACCGCTGCCGAGCGGGGCCACAAAGTTACGTTGTTTGAAAAGGCCGAGAAGATCGGTGGCCAGTTCAACCTCGCCCGCCGCATCCCCGGCAAGGAGGAATTCGACGAGACGATGCGGTATTTCGAGGGGCGGCTGGAACGTGCAGGGGTCGATCTGCGCCTCGGACATGCGCCCTCCGCCGCCGACCTATCCGCCTATGACGAGGTGGTCGTCGCGACGGGGGTCGTGCCCCGCATTCCCGATATCGAGGGTATCGATCATCCGAAGGCCAAGTCCTATGCCGAAGTGATAGAAGGCGCAGAAATCGGCAAGAATGTCGCCATCATCGGGGCGGGGGGCATCGGCTTCGACGTCGCCGAACTGCTGGTCCATGCAGGCACCTCCACCAGCCTCGACCGCAAGGCGTTTCTGCGCGAATGGGGCATCGACGGCACCCGCAAGGCCCGTAGCGGGATCGAGGGCCAGACCCCCGATTTCGAACCCGCCGCCCGCGAAATCTGGCTGCTGCAACGCAAAAAGGGCAAGGTCGGCAAGGGCCTAGGGCCGACGACGGGCTGGATTCACCGCATGAACCTGTTGAAACGCAACGTCACGATGATGGCCGGGTGCGAATACATCCGCATCGACGATGAGGGCCTGCACCTGCGCGTCGATGGTGAGGAACAGGTACTGGCGGTGGATAACGTCGTCATCTGTGCCGGTCAGCTATCCGAACGCGCCCTCGCCGATGCCATCACCGACCGGCCCGTCCACATCATCGGCGGCGCGGATGTCGCCGCCGAACTCGACGCCCGCCGGGCCATCGAACAAGGCACCGAACTGGCCCTTGCAATCTGAAGTTGTTTACGCCTCAGTCTGGTTAGACCAAGAATATCGGCAAGCACGCGTCTGCTCGCGTGCTTTTCGATAAAATTTCGCTCATTTCGCGCAACTTTGCACAATTTATGTTGCAGTGCAGCAAAATAATCTTGCGTCACTCAAAGCTGACGTTTACGTAAACGTCACTATTAACCGACTCACAAAGGAGAATTCGATATGACCACTGCAACCGAAAAGAAAGCTGCCGAGAAGACCACTGTAAAAGCCGTGATCGGTGATCGCTTCGGCAATGTGCGGGGCGTGACCTCGACCGTTGCTTCCACCACTGTCGCCGTAGGTAAGTCCTATTTTTCCGGCGTTGGCAGTGTTGGCAAAGCCCTCTTCGGCTTTGGCCGTGAAGCTGCCGAAGATTCGATCAAGCATGTTCAGGCGCTGACGAAAGCCACCTGCTTGCGCAACGCCGCCGAAATGCAAGTTGCCTTCATGCAGAACCGCATCGACAGCGCAGCGGACCACGCCAAAGAGCTGACGGACCTCGCGCGTGTCAAATCCGAAGAAACCATCAAGCCGCTAGTTGAGCTTCTGGACCAAAAGAAAGCCGCCTAACCCGCGCTTCTGACGCGCCGACCCGGCCCAACGGGTCGGCGCTTTCACAGTATCTGCACAAAGAAACAGGTGCAGAACGCTTCACCCAAGGGAGGGGTACATGAACAAGCATTGGATAGACTCATACGATACCGGCGTACCCGCCGAAATCGAGACAAACGCCTACCCGTCAGTCGTGGCCATCTTCGAACAGGCTGTCGCAACATATCCTGACAATCCGGCATTCGAATGCTTCGGCAAGACGATGAGCTACGCCGAGGTAGACAAGGCGTCGAGAGACGTTGCCGCCTATCTTCAGAAAAAACTTGGCGTGAAACGCGGTGATCGTGTCGCGATCATGTGCCCGAACATCTTCGCGTTCCCCATCGCCATGTTCGGCATCATGCGCGCAGGCGCGGCACAGGTTAACGTCAATCCGCTATATACGCCTCGCGAACTTGCCCATCAGCTCAAGGATGCGGGCGCGGAGACGATCTTCATATTCGGCGGCTCGACGCCCACGCTGGCGCAGATCGTCGGTGAGACATCGATCAAAAAGATCGTCACAATCGACCTCGGAGACGGCAGCGGCCTGCCCGTCCCGACACCGCCGGTTGCCGAAGGGCTGACCAATACGATCCGCTTCGCCGATATCCTGAGCGAAGGCGCGGAACTGACGCTCGATCCCATCGTGCTGAACGGTGATGACACGCTGTTCTTCCAGTATACTGGCGGAACCACCGGCCTGTCGAAAGGTGCCGTGCTTTCCCACAGGAACGTCGTCGCCAACAACGAACAATTCCGCAGATGGTGGCCCGAAGCCGCTCGTCCAGGCGAGGAGGTCGTCGTTGGCGCATTGCCGATGTATCATATTTTCGGCCTAGCCTTGACGCTGGTCTATTTCGGCATCGGCGGCAAGATCATCTTGATCCCCGATCCGCGCAACATGGATTCTTTCGTCGAGACGATAAAGAATTCGAGATTCTCGATCATCGCAGGTGTGAACACCCTGTTCCAGGGCCTGTGCCTGCATCCCGAATTCAAGAATACCGATTTCTCCAATTACAGGGTCGCAATCGGTGGCGGCACAGCGGTCATCGAGGCGACATCGCAACAATGGAAGGCGATCACA
>CALJIU010000021.1 GCA_937974055.1 uncultured Neomegalonema sp.
GACCAAGCATTTCTGCGGGTCGTGCGGAACGCCGCTGTTCACGCAGAATTCGGCCCGCGAGGGGATGCTGGGCCTGCGCGCGGGGATCATCAACGAACAGGCGGAATTCGCGCCGATGGTGAATGTGTATATGTCGAGCAAGATGAACGCGACGCCCCTCGATGACGGGCTGAAGGCGTTCGATAAGATGCCGGGGTGAGTGGGTTGGACCCCCGGTGGCGGTTTGGGCCGCTGGGGGTGGTTTTTGGGGGCGGCGTTTGAGCCATAGGGCCAGAAGTGAAACGCTATCCAAACTCAAGAGGTTTTGACGGGGATTTTTGATGCTCAGAGAACGAGCTTTTCCCGTCGATCTCGACAACCGATCAAAAACGACCGTTTGTGGCGCGCAGTTTTTGTCGGGGGGTTTTTGGAAACAGCCAAGTGCGGACCGCTGCATAATCGAAGGGTTTTGCAACATTTTTCTGACCTCAACAGGATCAACGGGTTAGCTGTCGCAAAACCCTGTTGCAAAAATTTCGGCGGATTTCCGGGTTTTGAGAGCGTGCCGAGCTTTGTAGAAAGCTTATTACCTCGGATCAGTCTTCCACTTTGTTCTGTAGTCAGAAAACTGCTTATCATTGTATTCAGGCATTAGTTCTGCCATTTTATTCAATGTATCATTTAAAGCGACTTTTGGGCTATTCCCAGCTTCAAGAGAACTTAAAAATATATAATGAAATGAAATATAGGCTGACATTGGATAAGTGTCTTCCTCTTTTTTCAGTGCAATGTCTTGAGACACTTCGAAATCTTTATGTGCAGTGTCAACCGCTAGTTTGATTATATCACTTCGCTGCGCATGTTTTACTTTTATCCAGACGGGTATTAAGGCAATTAAGCCACCAATTATTGCACTAATTATTAGTGTTGGAAAGCTAAAGCCACCTTCGATTGCACTAAGCATTGTAATCTCCCCACCTCTTTAATGCGCATACTCTCTCGTCGTGATATGGGTGTTCAAGATGCTTTCTTAAACCCTTGATGTTGATCGACACCAATCGTCAAGAAGTCCTGCACTGCTATCTTTGTGTCGCAAAACCCATCGGTTTTGCGACGCCCTTAGGATCGCTCCGTCGGGTCACCAATGGGCAAAGCAGATCCTCAAAATCGGTCAAAACTCATACGTTTTTGGCAACGCTAGAATCCACCGTTTTTGATCGTCACTAACGATCAGCTTTCGGCATTTCGCTCCGCACGAAATTTCACGAGGAGCAGCGCGCGCTTGACAAACGGGATTTTCTTCGGCCTTATGTTCATGTTTTGTCTTTAACAAGGATCACGCATGGACTGGCGACGCGATTGGGATTGGGGCTTGGCGGTGGAGGTGCAGCGGAGGCCGCTGGCTTGGGTCGTCATGGTGCTATTCTCGATGGCGGGGCTGGTGGCGGGGGCTGTGGTGGAGACATTGCCTCGCGAACGGCACCGGGCGGTGCTGGGCAGGCTGCGGCGGGCCGAATCCGCCGTGCGGCGGTTGATCGTCATGGCGATGCGAGCGCAGAATTCGGATGAATCCGATGCGTCTTGGACACCGCAGGCCGAGAAAAAGCGGGGGCGCAAAGGGGGCAAGCGTGGCGAGCGGAATGCCGAGACGGTGCCCGCCTTTCGCCTGTTCGATCCCCGGCGGTATATCGGGCGCAGACGCCGCACAGCGCCGGGATACGGGCCACGGGTCTGGCTGCTGGACGGGTCGGATGATCCGGTGCAGCATCCGGCGGTGCCGCAGGCGGATGATCCGGTTTCGGCGCGGCAGGTGTGTTTGCGATTGCTGGCCCTACGCGATGCGCTGGACGACCTGCCCCGACAGGCGCAGCGGATGCGCCGGGCGCTGTCTCGGTCGGGCCGAAAATGGCCCTCGCCCCTGCGCCCCGGTCGACCACCGGGATATCGCGAACGGGGCCGCGAATTGATCGACGAAATCCTCGACGAAACTCAGGTGCAGGCGCTATGGGCGCTGAAACCGTTTGAGCCGGGATAGAACATTCTTTTTTGGTGCGGTGAGAGAGCCGTCGTCCGGTTGGGCGGCGGGGTTTTGTCGTGCCTGTCGCACTTTGCCGCAATGCGACCCCTGCAATTCTGCAAGATTTACTCTGTTCAGTCTTGACTGAACGATATGGTCCGCTATGTCCTGCGCAATGACACAGGATGCCGAAACCGATTTTATCGAAGGGATGGGCCTGATCCTTCAGGGCGACGGGATGCCACGCATCGCCGGGCGACTGATGGGCCTGTTCGTGCTGCGCGGGGGACCGTTCAGCTTTGCCGAACTTGCCGACCGGCTGGAAATCAGCCGGGGCAGCGTCAGCACCAATACCCGCCTGCTCGAAGACCTCGGCGTGATCGAGCGGGTGGCGATCCGGGGCGAGCGGCAGGATTATTTCCGCCTCGCCGCTGACCCCTATGCCCAGATTATCGAGCGAAAACGCATCCGCTCGATCCGGGCGGAGGAGGCGATCCGGCGCAGTGCGAGCGAGTTGAGTGAGGCCGGGCCGGAGGCTTTGGCGCGGATTGGGTCGCTGGCGAATTTCTTTGGCACCTTGACCAATGCGACGGCGCGGGCGCTGGAGGAATTGGATGCGACAGACGGAAACGAGCGGCCCGTACGTGCCATGCCCGACCCTTCCAGCGTAGCGGCGGAGTGACATCATGCTGAACCAGTTGTTCAAGATCCTGCTCGCCGGGGCCATCGCCTTTGGCATCGTCACCTATGTTACGGGGGGCGATTTCAGTCAGGTGACCGCCGCCGCCAACAAGGCGATGAACCAGACGGTCGAGCAAAAGCGCGAGCGGCAAGCGGCGGTGACCGCAGCGGCCAATCCAAAACCTGAGCAAGAGGCCGTCGCCATTGATGTGGTGACCAAGCAAAGCAGCGCCTCGGCCCTTGCATCGACACTGAAGATGACGGGCGCGACCGAGGCGAGCCGCCGGGTGGATGTGCGGGCGGAGACGTCCGGCATCGTGGCGGTCGCCCCCCGCAAGGGACAGCGGGTGCGGGCCGGGGATTTGCTGTGCCGCATTGATATCGGCAACCGCAAGGCCCGGCGCGATGCCTCCGTCGCGCGGCTGCAACAGGCAATCACCGAGGCACGGGCGCAGCAGAGCCTGAGCCAGAAGGGCTTTGCCGCCGCCAACCGCTCTAGCGCCGCCAAGGTCGAGGCCGAGGTGCTGCGCGCGGATATCATGCAGATCGATATCGAGATCGGGCAGCTTCAAATCCGGGCACCCTTCGATGGCGTGGTCGAGGGCGATACCGCCGAGATCGGCGCGCTGCTGCAAATGGGTAATACCTGCGCGACCATCGTGGACCCCGACCCCCTGCGCATTGCCGGGTTCGTGCCGGAGTTTCAGATCGGCAAGCTGCGCATCGGTGATCCGGCCACGGCGACCCTGGTGACGGGGGAGAGCGTGCGGGGGCGTATCGTCTATATCGCCCAAACCGCCGATACCGCCACGCGGACGTTCGAGGTGGAGATCGAGGTGCCGAATCCTGACTATCGCCTGCGGGATGCGGTCACGGCGCGGATTGAAGTTCCGCTCGATTCGCGCCCCGCCCACAAGCTGCCCCAATCGGCGCTGACGCTGAATGCCGCCGGGGATATCGGCGTGATGGTGGCGGAGGGTGACGTGGCGCGGTTCCGGGCGGTCGAGATTCTGCGTGATGGTGAAGAAGGGGTCTGGCTGACGGGCCTTGGCGACCGGGCGCGGGTGATCGTGGTGGGGCAGGAATATGTGAGCGATGGCTCGACGCTGAACGCAACGCCGCAGGACGGCACCATTCTTGGACCGCAGACATGAGGATTCTGGCATGAACCGCCTCGTCGATGTCGCCATCAATCGGGCGCGGATGATCGTCGCCTTTATCGCGCTGAGTATCGTGGCGGGGTGGATGTCGTATACGGGGCTGCCGAAAGAGGGCAGTCCGAGCATCGATATCCCGACGATCTACGTCTCGGTGAACTATCCGGGGGTATCCGCGCTGGATGCGGAGCGGCTGTTGGTGAAGCCGCTTGAGACGCAGCTCAAGACGCTGGAGGGCCTGAAGGAGATGACCGGGGTGGCCACGGAGGGCCATGCGTCGGTGGCGCTGGAATTCGCCTTTGGCTTCGACAAGGACGCCATTCTCGCGGAGGTGCGGGCGGAGGTGGATAAGGCGCAGGCGGAGTTTCCCGCCGATGCGCATGAGCCGCGCATCATCGAGATCAATACCTCGGAATTTCCGATCCTGAACGTCACGCTGTCGGGCGATGCGCCGGAGCGGACGCTGGTGCGGGTCGCCAACACCTTGCAGGATGCCATCGAGGGGATATCCTCGGTTCTGGAAGCCGAGATGAACGGCAAGCGGGACGAATTGGTCGAGATGGTGATCGATCCGTCGCGGCTGGAAAGTTACAACATCACCGCGAATGAGCTGTTGCAGGTCGTCAGCAACAACAACCAAGTCATCGCCGCCGGGGCGGTGGAGACGGAGCAAGGGGCGTTTTCGATCAAGCTGCCCGGCTCCATCGAGACGCTGGACGATATCTATTCCCTGCCGATCAAGGTGCAGGGCGAGCGGGTCGTGACGCTGCGCGACATCGCGGAGGTGCGCCGGACATTCGAGGATCGCAGCTCTATCGCGCGCTTCAATGGTGAGCCGACGATTTCGCTGTCGGTGAAAAAGCGCAATGGCGAGAATATCATCGAAACGGTCGAGCAGGTGCGGGCCGTGGTCAACGCGGTCATGGAGACGTGGCCCGATGGACTGCGCGAAGCGGTGCGGGTGGATTACTCGCTCGATGAGGCCAGCCGGGTCGAGGATATGGTCGGGCAGTTGGAATCGAGCGTCATCACGGCGGTGTCGCTGGTGATGATCGTGGTGGTTGCGGCGCTGGGCGTTCGGTCGGCGTTGCTGGTGGCTTTTGCCATTCCAACCTCGTTCCTGCTGGCCTTTGCATTGCTGGCCGCGCTGGGGATGACGGTCAATAATATGGTGATGTTCGGGCTGATCCTCGCGGTGGGGATGCTGGTCGATGGGGCCATCGTGGTGACCGAATACGCCGATACGAAACGGGCGCAGGGGGCGAGGCCGTCCGAAGCCTATGGCGAAGCGGCGCGGCGGATGTTCTGGCCCATCGTGGCCTCGACCGCGACGACGCTCTGCGCGTTTTTGCCGATGCTGTTCTGGCCGGGGATGCCGGGGCAGTTCATGCGGTATCTGCCGATTACGCTGATCTTCGTGCTGACCGCCTCGCTGTTGGTCGCGCTGATCTATTTGCCGATTACGGGTATCCTGGTGGCGCGCGTTACCCGCGCGTTGGATCGGGCGGCGAGCGCCATCCGGGGGGCGCTGGGCTGGGCCGGGGCGATGCTGCTGGGCGGTGGGTTGGCGCTGGTCGCCATCACCCTGCTGAACCGGGCGTTCGACGCGACCAAGCAATTCAGGCTCGACACCATCGCGAATGATGCGACCGGGGCGGAAGCGCCATCGGACCCATCCATGATGTTCTTTGTTGCGGCGGGTGTCGTCGCCTTCCTCGCCATTGTCGCTTTCGTCGGGGCGTTTCATGGGCGCACGGTGGCGATCAAGCCCTATAAGCGCGAGACGGGGCGGCTGGGTATTTTTGGCTCGTTTCTGAAGCTGATCGTCGGCAACCCGATCATGCCGCTGGTGGTCATCGGCCTGACGGGTGTGGCGCTGGCCGGGGTTTTCAAGACGTATCAGGAGAACAGCTACGGCGTAGAATTCTTCGTCGATACCGACCCGGAAATCGCGAACCTGTATGTCAGTGCGCGGGGCAACCTGTCGATCGACGAGAAAGATGCGATCATGAAGGTGGTCGAGCAGCGCGTGCTCGGCACGCCCGATGTGACGGCGGCACTGGCTGTGGTCGGTGGTGGCGGGGGCGACAATCAGGGGAGTGCGCCGAAGGACAAGATCGGCTCGATCCAGTTCGAGTTCGCCAATTGGCGCGTTCGCAAGGGCGGCGATGAAATCCTCGATGATCTGCGCGCGGCGGTGAAGGGGCTGCCCGGCGTGAAGATCGAATTGGCGGAGATGGCCGAGGGGCCGCAGCAGGGCAAGCCGATTCAGGTGCGCGTTGCCGCCGTCGATTTCGATGTGTTGCAGGACGCGACCAAGACCCTGATGGGCCATATGGAGGGGGTCGAGGGGCTGAAAGACGTGTCATCCACCCTGCCCTTGCCGGGGATCGAATGGGAATTGGTCATCGACCGGACGGAAGCAGGCAAGTATGGCGCGAGCGTATCGTCCATCGGGGCGATGGTTCAGTTGGTGACGCGCGGCGTGACGGTCGGCACCTATCGCCCGGACGATTCGGATGATGAAATCGACATTCGCGGGCGCTTTCCGGTGGGCAGTCGCGATGTGGAGATCCTCGACCGGCTGCGCATTCAGACGAATGTGGGCCTCGTGCCCTTGGGTAATTTTGTCGAACGCCGCCCCGTGCCGAAGGTGTCGGAGATCACGCGCGTCGATGGCATTCGCGTCTTTACCGTCGCCGCCGATGTGAGCGATGGCGTCAATGCGAACGAGAAGATCGCGGAAATCGGTGAATGGTTGAAAACCGCCGATTTGGGTAAGGGCGTGAAAGCGACCTTCGTGGGCGATTTCGAGGAGCAGCAGGAGAGCCAAGCCTTTCTGATGGCCGCCTTTGCCGGGGCGCTGGGCCTGATGTTCATTATCCTGCTGGCGCAGTTCGACAGCATCTACAATTCGATCCTCGTACTATTGGCCGTGATCCTGTCGGTGGGGGGCGTGCTGGTCGGGATGATGGTGATGGGACAGCCGTTCTCGATCATTATGACCGGGATCGGAATCGTCGCCTTGGCGGGGATCGTGGTGAACAACAATATCGTGTTGATCGACACGTTTCAGGAGTTTCGCCAAACCCTGCCGCCCATTGAGGCAATCATTCAGACCGGCGTGCAGCGGTTGCGGCCCGTGGTGCTGACGACGATCACGACGATGGCCGGACTGCTGCCGATGATGTTCGCCATCTCCATCGACTTTCGGGCGGGGGGCATCACGGTGGGCGCGCCGAGCGCGATGATGTGGACGCAGCTTGCCACGGCCATCGTCTTCGGGCTGGGCTTTGCCACCGTGCTGACGCTGGTGGTGACGCCCTCGCTGCTCGCGCTGCGCGTTTGGTGGTTCAGGAAGTTGCCGCAGATGGGGTGGCGTGGCTTGCGGGCGGTGGCGCTGGGCGCAATGGGGGGCAAATCGCGCTTCATCCGCGACCGTCGCCTGACGAAGAAGGTGAGCAAGGGGTTCAAGACCGGGCATACCGTGCGCTGGGACGAAACCTATGCCTTTGGAGCGCAACCCATGCCCGCCCGGCCCGCGCCGCCCTTCCCCGAATTCGGGGATGCCGGACTGCCCGACGCGGTGGTTCCGGTGGCAAAGCCTGCGGGGCCGAACCCGGCCTTTATCGAGCCGGACCTGACGCCGACGCTGGTATGGGCGGGTGGCTCGCCCCGGCCCCGGCGCGATGATCCAAATGACGAGCCGCCCTTTCCGCAGGCGGCTGAATGACGGTGCTCCGGTTCCTTGCCCTTGCGGCATGGGCCGGACTATGCCACCACCGCCGAAGGGGGTAGACGGGGACGAAGACAATGTTGAGGACGATCCTTTCGCCGCGTTCGATCATTTTTCTGACGCTGATTCTGGCGTTTCTCGTACGATTTACGGGATATGATGCGATATTCGGCACCGTCGTCGGGTTCCTTCAACTGTTAATCGGCATCCTCGTCGTCAGCGCGGTTTCCATCGCGATGAGTGCGTTTAGCAGTTTTGATATCGATTCGAAGCGCGCCTTCGTGATGGATATCATCCTCGATCTCATCTTCTTCGGGGCGTCGATGGCGATGCTGACCTACCTGTTCGTCCTCAGCATCTACGGGTTGGAAATCTCGTCACAGGCCATGTACCTGACGATCACGGCGCTTGGCCTGTCGGTGCTGGACTTCCTGATCTCGCTGAATGGCGGGGCGGGTAAGTTGCTGGAGATGGATCGAGAGCATTTTACGCGCGATGGGTGACGGGGTTGGCCCCGCATCGGGTGCGGGGTCGCACTGTCAGGGCGTGGCGGGTTTTCAGCCCAGCGTCTTTTCCAACGTCTCCAGCGTCACGATGCGGTTGTCGATCACGTAAAAGGCGATGGCGGTGATGATGGCCGAGATGATGGTCGCGCCGACGGCCTTGATCCGCAGATTCGGGTTCGAGGGCGCACCCTTCATCGCCCCTTGCACCACCTCATCCCCCGCCTCCTCACGCGAGCGAACGCGCACTGGCAGCAGGCAATAGAGGGCGAGAAACCATGTCACCGAAAAGACGACGAAGATCGCAGGATAACTCATCAGGCTTGCTCCAACTCGACCAAGGTGCCCATGAAATCCTTGGGATGAAGGAACAGCACAGGCTTGCCATGCGCCCCGATTTTCGGCTCGCCACTGCCCAGCACCCGCGCGCCGGTTTCGACCATGCGATCACGGGCGGTGAGGATATCATCCACCTCATAGCAGATGTGGTGAATGCCCCCGGCGGGGTTCTTCTCCAGAAATGCGGCGATGGGCGAGTCGGCACCGAGGGGGTGCAGGAATTCGATCTTGGTGTTGGGCAGTTCGACAAAGACGACCGTGACCCCGTGATCGGGTTCGTCTTGCGGCGCGCCGACACTGGCCCCAAGGGCATCGCGGTACTGGGCGCAAGCCGCGTCGAGGTCGGGTACGGCTATGGCGACGTGGTTCAATCGTCCGATCATGGAATATCCTCCGCAGTGTTCGCCGCCGATTTATGCCCTTTGGCAACACTTCACAAGCGAAGCGCCGGACCACCATGCCGCACCGAAAGCCGCTAAAACCCGGATTTCCCCCAATATAACATGAAGGAAGCCCGATAGAGTCCTATAGAGTCGACACTTTTTCACTTGAGGAATGCAGAAAAGGGTTGCGCGATTCCGACTGATTCGCCTATCGTCCGTTGTATGTTGTGAGGGGAAATCCTCGGAACGCCAGAATACGCCCTCGAATGAACAAGAAATCTATCGAGCAACGACGGGCGTCGAAACAGATAAAGAGGAACAGGTCATGTCTCTGCCAGCATGGAACCGTAAGGCACCCTCGCGTGCCGTGATCGCCGCCACGCTTTCTACCTTCGCCATTTTCGGTGCGTCGTCCGTCGCGACCGCCGATGTCACGCAGCAGCAGCATAATGCGCAGGCACACGGTCAGGCCCAAGGCCAGCCCGCATTCGGCTACGGCTTCCCCGGTGCGCAGGTTCAGGGCGGCTACGCCAATTATGGCTTCGCGGCCCCCGCAGCACCACAAGGGTATGCAGCGCCGCAGGGTTATGCAGCACCAGCACCTTTTGCTGGCTACGGCGCGCCAGTCGCCGCTTCTGCCTTCGACCCCGCGCAGGCGCAGGGCTACGCACCGGCACCGGTCCAGCAGGGCTATGCCGCTCCTGTTCAGGGTGCACCCGTTCAGGGCGCAGCGGTTCAGGTGGCACCCGGCTACGGCCAGCCACAGCCTTTCCCCGGTTACGGTCTTCCCGGTCAGCAGTTCGCGCCAGCGGGCATTGCAGGCTATCCGGTCCCCGGCCTGCCCGGTTTCGGGTTCGACCCCTATGCGGCCAACATGAGCCAGTGGGGCAATTTCGCACCGTCCGAGCCAAACTACGCACCGCATGAGCGTACACGCGGCAAGGCAGCCGTTGCACCGGCAGCCCCTGCCCCCGTCGCAGCGACCTCGAAAGTCGCAGCCACGACGACGTCGGACTACAGCTACAAAATCGAGCCGGACGCTGGTGCCAGCTATGTCGGCAATTCCAAGTCGATCAAGCCTTCGACCAGCACCACCTATGCTGACCCGTATCAGGCTGTGCAGAGCTACCAGTCTGCAACGCAGTTGGACACGTCGGGCTACCAGACGGTTTCGCCTAGCTACACGCAGGCCTATGACGCCGCCACGTCCTACGCGGCACCGGCACAGCAGCCTGCCTACGCGCCGGTTGCGCAGCAGCCATCGTATCAGACGATCCCGGAGCAGCAGGCTTATCAGCCCGCACAGCCGACCTATCAGACGATCCCAGAGCAGCAGGCGTACCAGCCCGCACAGCCGACCTACCAGCCCGCACCGGCGCAGCCTACCTATCAGGCCGCTCCCGCTCCACAGCCGACCTACACCGTCGCGGCCCCTGCTCCGCAGACGTCGCAGACTGTCGGTGGCTACGAGTACCAGAGCGTGCAGCCTGACTACTACGACCTAAGCTCGCAGACCGCAGCGGCAGCGGCCGCAGCAATCGCCGCCCCCCAGCAGCAGGTTGCAGCTTACGCACCACAGGCGGCCTATACCCCACAGGCCGGTGGCCACTTCGTGCAGGTCGGGGCGTTCATCGACCCGAACCGGGCCAACAACTTGGTCAACAAACTGGCATCTGCCGGTGAGCAGGCCTTCGTCGTTCCGGCGCAGGTGCGTGGTAAGCTCTACCACCGCGTCCGCATCGTCTCGGCCTCCAAGCGCGATGCACGCTCCGTGCGGGATCGGGTTCGTGAGCTTGGTTTCTACGAAGCTCGCGTCGTAAAGGGCTGATACCCGTCGCACTGACGCAGATAATGGCTTAGACTAGGATGCCGTGCCCTTCGGGGTGCGGCATCTTTCTGTTCGGGAGACCGCAATGCGCCGTACCGCCATCCTCCTCGCCCTGCTGCTGGGCACCACCGCCGTGCAGGCGGAACCTTTCGCCACGCAGGCCCGCAACGCGATTCTGATCGATGCGACCTCCGGGGCCGTCTTGATGGAGAAAGAGGCGGATACGCCGATTCCCCCCGCCTCGATGTCAAAGCTGATGACCGTGACGATGGTTTTCGAGGCGCTGGCATCTGGCCGTCTGTCGCTCGATGACGAATTCGTGGTCAGCGAGAAGGCGTGGAAAAAGGGCGGCTCGAAGATGTTCGTGAAGGTCGGAGACCGGATCAGCGTCGGCAATCTGCTGCGCGGCATCATCGTTCAATCGGGCAATGATGCCTGTATCGTGATCGCGGAGGGGCTGGCCGGGTCGGAGGAGGAATTCGCGCGCCGTATGACCGTACGGGCGCGGGAGTTGGGGCTGGAGAATTCCACTTTCCGCAATGCGACCGGCTGGCCCGATGAAGGCCACGAGATGAGCGTTGCGGATCTAGCCACCCTCGCCGATCACATTATCCGCGAGTTTCCACAATACTATCCGATTTATTCTGAGCAATCCTTCGAGTGGGAAGGGATCGACCAGCGCAACCGCAACCCGCTGTTGGGGCTGGGCCTTGGGGCGGACGGCCTGAAAACAGGCCACACGGAAGCCGCCGGATACGGTCTGGTCGGATCGGCAAAGCGGGACGGGCGGCGGTTGATTCTCGTGATTGGGGGGCTGTCCTCGGCCAATGAACGGTCGATCGAGGCCGAACGCATCATCCGCTGGGGCTTTCGTGAGTTCGAGACGGAGGAATTGCTGGAAAATGGGGCCGAGGTCGGCACCGCATCGGTTTGGATTGGCGAAAAGCCGCGCGTGCCGCTGGTCGTGCAATCGCCGGTCGTGATGACGGCGCCCTATGGCGCGCTGCGCAAGGTGACGGGCGAGATCATCTATTCCGGCCCTATCGAAGCACCCATTGCGCAGGGGCAGGAAATCGCCACGCTGCGCCTATCCGCCCCGGATGTGACGGCGGTGGAAGTGCCGCTGTTTGCGGGCGAGGCGGTTGCGCGCGGGGGGTTGCAGGAGAAGCTGAAGGCCGGGGCGCTGTACCTCGCCGAAAGCGCCCTCGCCGCGATGAAGCCTGAACCCGCGCCCGAAGGCACGCCCGCCGAATGAGTCGGGGCCGCTTCATCACCATCGAGGGGGGCGAAGGGACGGGCAAGTCGACGCTCGTGGCGGGATTGCGTGAGGCACCCGCCTTTGCCGACGCGCTGTTCACGCGCGAGCCGGGGGGATCACCGGGAGCCGAGGAAATTCGCGCGCTCTTGGTGACGGGCGAGCCGGACCGTTGGGATGCGATGACCGAGTTGCTGCTGCTGAATGCTGCACGGCGGGATCATGTGCGCTGCACGGTCGAGCCTGCGCTTGCCGCTGGGCGCGATGTGATTTGCGATCGGTATCTGGATAGCACCCGCGCCTATCAGGGGGCGAGAGGTGTTGATCCGACGCTCATCGACCTGCTGCACGCACAGACGATCGGCCTGTCACCCGATGCGACGCTGTTGCTGGATGCGCCCGCCGAAATCGGCCTCGCCCGTGCGGCCAGCCGCGCCGGTCCAGACCGATTCGAGAAGATGGGGACGGCATTGCATGAGACCTTGCGACAGTCGTTTCTAGCGCAGGCGAGCGCCGAGCCGGAGCGCTTTACCGTGATCGACGCGACCCGGACGCCCGGTGATATCCTTGCCGCTGCGCTTGCCGCCCTATGACCGACGTTTCCGCCCCCCACGCCACCGCCCGGCTGATCGGGCAAGACGAGGCCGTGGCCGCCTTTGATGCAGCCTTGGGTGGCGAGCGGATGCATCACGGGTGGTTGCTGACCGGCCCACGCGGGGTGGGCAAGGCGACATTCGCGTGGTTGGCCAGCCATGCCCTGCTGACCAGCCAGCCCAAGATCGCCATGGATGCCGGTGACGATGTTCGCCGCCGGATCGCCGAGGGCAACGAAACCCGCGTGACCCTGATCGCACGGCGGATCAACGAGAAGACCGGCAAGCTGCGCACGCAAATCGATGTCGAGCAAATCCGCGACCTGCGGGCAGCGCTGTCGCGGTCTGCCGAGGCGGGGGAATGGCGCTGCGTCATCATCGATTGCGCCGAAGAGATGAACCCAAGCGCGGCCAATGCCCTGTTGAAACTGCTGGAGGAGCCGCCAGCGCGGGTTGCTTTCTTCCTCGTCAGTCATGCGCCGGGGCGATTGCTTCCGACAATCCGCTCCCGCTGTCGCACGCTCGATTTCCGGCAGTTGGATGACGACGCGCTGGTGCAAGCCTATCGCGCCGCCACAGGCACCGACCTCGCCCCGGCGTTGATCCCGGTCGCGCGTGGTTCGGTTGGTGAGGCGCTGAACCTTGCCTCCGAGGACGGTGAGAGCATTGCGCAGGGGGTACAGCGGGTTTTGGCCCCCCTGCCCGCCCGCATCGACCGCGCGGCGCTGCATCGCCTCGCCGATGCCGTCGCGCCCGCCGATAAGGATGAGGGGTTTGGCATCGCTATTCGCATCCTGATCGACACCGCCGCACGCCGTGCCTGCGACCTGGTAGGCGATACGCCCGCAGCACGCGCGACCGCCGCCCGTTGGGCCGAAACGGCGATGACGATGCAGGACATTGCCGCCCGCACCCGTGCGCTCAACCTTGACCGGCGGCAGGCATTGCTGGATATGGTCGCGCAGATGGAAGACGTCGCCAAACGGGCTACCGTCTGATCGAACTCCAAGCGGAATACGCCATGCTCGTGGATAGCCACTGCCACCTCGATTTTCCCGATTTCGACGGGGACCGCGACGATCTCGTCGTCCGCGCCCGCGCTGCGGGGGTGACGAAGATGGTGACGATCTGCACCCGCGCCAGTGCCGAGCCGACCGTGCGGGCAATTGCCGAGGCGCATGAGGGCGTGTGGTACGCGATGGGGGCGCATCCGCTGAACGTGGGCGAGGCCGCGTTGCTGACGGTGGAGGAGTTGATCGCCTATGCCGAACACCCCAAGATGGTCGGTATTGGCGAGACGGGCCTCGACTATCACTACGACAAGTGGCCGCCCGATATGCAAAAGGAGAGCCTGCGCCGCCACATCGTTGCCGCCCGTGAGACGGGATTGCCGCTAATCATCCATTCCCGCGATGCCGATGACGACATGGCGGCGATCCTGCGCGAAGGCTATGATGAGGGCGCGTATACCTGTGTGATGCATTGCTTTTCGTCAGGTCGGGCGCTGGCCGAGGCCGCGCTGGAGATGGGGTTTTATCTGTCGATGTCCGGCGTCGTGACCTTCAAGAACGCCGCCAGCCTGCGCGCGATCTTTGCCGATGCCCCGCTCGACCGGGTTCTGGTGGAGACGGATGCGCCCTACCTCGCGCCAGTGCCGAAACGCGGGAAGCGCAATGAACCGGCCTATGTGGCCCACACCGCCGCCACGGGGGCGGAAATATTCGGGGTTTCCACGCAGGAATTCGCAACCGCCACCACCGCCAATTTCCATCGCCTGTTCACGAAAGTGCCGGAGGTAGCATCGTGAGCGATGATATCCTGCGCGCGACTATTCTGGGCTGCGGCTCCTCCGGTGGTGTGCCCCGGCTGGGCGGTGAGGATGGACGCGGGGCGTGGGGGGCGTGCGACCCTACCAACCCCAAGAACCGCCGTCGCCGCTGCGCCCTGCTGGTCGAGCGAGTCGGGTCGGCAGGAACGACCCGCGTGCTGGTCGATGTGGGGCCAGATGCGCGTGAGCAATTATTGAGCGCCGAAATCGCAACCCTCGACGCCGCGATCCTGACCCATGAACACGCCGACCATACCCACGGTATCGACGACCTGCGCCCCATCGTCATCAACCGGCGCGAACAATTGGATATCTGGACCGATCCGGACACGGCGGCGATGCTCGAAGCGCGCTTTGCCTATGCTTTTGTCCAGTTGGAGGGCAGCCTGTATCCGCCGATCTTCACCCTGCGCGTGCATGACGAGACGGTCATGATCGATGGCGCGGGCGGCCCCATCGAAGCCAAGGCGCATCGGATTGCACATGGCCCGAATTTCGATGCGCGGGGCTTTCGCTTCGGCGGGCTGGCCTATACCCCGGATGTCAGCGAGTTGCGCGACGACACCGCCGCCGCCCTCGCCGATTTGGATGTGTGGATCGTCGATGCCCTGCGCTGGACGCCCCACCCCACCCACGCGCATGTCGACCTGACGCTGGAATGGATCGCCGCGATCAAGCCGAAGCGCGCGATATTGACAAACCTGCATAACGACCTCGATTACGAGGCCTTGGCCGACTATCTACCCGACACCGTGACACCCGCTTTCGACGGGATGCGGATCGAGTTGCCCTGCGGTTAGAGCGAATTGCGGTTATGCTGAATCAGCAAGCGCCATGTTGCGCACCTCTTGGCGCGAAATATGGCTCAGGGTTATCGAAAAATCGCTATCGAGGCTGAGTGAAACTTCGCCGTCGATATTTCAAAACGATCATACTCCGCCGCAACGAAAAACGCCGCCCCCGGAGGGACGGCGCGTAACGATCAATTCAAGGAAGATTGTTGCGGCAAGGGTGGCGCATCCGTGCGGGCTGGGCCACTGGCCCCGCCGCCGCCACCGCCATCGCCAGAGCCACCACCGAGGAACCCACTGACGGCACCGGCGATACCGAGGGCTGGGCCAAGGCTGTCGGCAAGGCCCGAAACTTCGCCTTCAAGCGCACCACCACCGCCCGCAGGAGCGGCACCTTGGGCAGCACCGCCGCCGCTATTCGAACCGGGCACAGCACCGGGATCGGTATTCGGATTAGGCCCGCTTTGAAGGCTGATTGCGTTCTTGTCGAGGTTGAGATCGGTCGAAACGACGCTGGAGCGCGCCTTGTACGGGGCGCTCGAATCGCTTTGTGTAAGCGCACGCTCACAATTCGGGGCACACTGGAAATGTTCCAGAACACCGCCGTTGTTCAGAACGACGCGCTTGGTGCGAGGTTCACGAACGAAAACTTCGTAGGTCACCATCTCGTTGCCCTGCTTATCGAGGACGATGATGTTGGTCGATCCGATGGAGCGGGCGGAAACGAAGACCGTGTCGTTACCCAGCACCGTGACATCCGCGATCAGTGGGTTGCCGACAAGAATCGTGCCTGCCGGGCGTTCGAGGCGTACGCGGCGCATGTGATCCGATAGGATGACGAGGCATTTCGCGCCGTCGAGCGCGCCACCGCAAGCATGGCTCTGCTTGTAATCAAAGTCCGCATTCCCGCCGTGGCGGGCCGCATCGTAGTAGCCGTCCTTGACGGTCTCGGTTACGATCGGCGAAGGTGCGGGCGCAGGCGCATAGCTGGGCGCAACGTAGGTTTCCATCACTGGCGGCGCAGCAGCAGTGAAGGTCGTGACCGTCGTTTCCTGCTGCACTTGCGGCGTCGCGTATGCGTCCGACGATCCTGCCATCGCGGTCGAGGTGAAGCCCGCCACCGTTACGGTCGCAAGCAGGGCCATTGTCAAAGTCCGGTGCATCGTACCCGCCTTCCAAGAAGAATGATTCATGTCTCGTCGGGCAGACTATGCACATACTGCTTTGACGGGCGGTTAAGCCGTCGACGATTTGTTTTCATCTACTCGTTAGATCGGTGACACAGTTAAAGCGTTTTCAGCAAAAGTGGGAACCGGTTTTGCGGTTCGAAAACGCGACCAAACAAAAGCTTAGAGATTTTGAGGCGAACCGAGGTTCGCTGAAAAAGCTCTAGACAATATACGGGATTTATGACGCGCCATGCTCAGATCGATCACAACTACCTGCTTTGTCGCACTTCTCGCCGGATGCGCCGCGAAGACGAGCGTGCCCGTACCAGCGCCCCCCGTATCAAAGGCTATGCCGGTCACGACGAATGGGCTGGAACTCGCGGCACTGCCCCCCGCCCTGCCCTTTACCCCCGCGCGCACAGCCCCCGACCAAGCAAGCACCGCTTCCTGCGCCAGCAATACCGATGCGGCCTTTAGCATGCCGGTTCCGGGCGATGGAATCGACCGTCCCCTGTTTGACCGCGCGGTCCTGCATCATACAAACCGCGTGCGGTGTCAGGCCGGTTTGCCCCCCCTGCAAAGCGATGACAGCCTTCGCCATAGCGCAACGGGGCACAGCGCCGACATGGTGCGCATCGGCTTCTTCGGGCATACCTCGCCTGTGCCGGGGCGCGCGACGATGGCGGATCGCCTACGCGGTGATGGCGTCGGGTTTCGCAGGGCGGCGGAGAATCTGGCAACGGCGAAACGGTTGGAGGTCGAGAGCGGCCAGCCCGTCTATCCTCTTGGCACCGATCGCTGCGCCTATAGCCTGACCCCTCACGGCCAGCGTGTGCCGGAGCGCAACTACGATTCGCTCGCCCGGCACCTCGTCACTCGCTGGATGAATTCGCCCGGCCATCGCAAGAACATCATGAACCCATCCTATACCCGCCACGGCGCATCCGCCGTGCTCGATCCATCAGGCCAAATCTGTGATACGATCAGCGCAACTCAGTTATTCGCAGGGTAAAGTCCTTCGGACAGTGCGGGTAGCGGATTATTTCTTCCGCTTCTTCTCTTGCTTCGCGACGAAATCGCGCATGAAACGGCGGATTTCGCGCGAGGCGGAGGTGTCCATCTCCTCGCACAGCTCGACGAAGGCGTCGCGCTCTTCCTTATGGATGCGGACCACCAATTGGCTATCGCGCTTCTTCTTGTCCTTGACCATCCTGCCCGCCACCGTGACCCGGAATATATCGCGCGTATAGCCAGCGTAGCGAAATGGCGCAACGAATTTGACCGTTACGCCGTGCTCCGGTACAGCCCACGTGACCTATTTTCGGAGCCGTAGCCATGACCGATGCCCTCATACAAAATGCCCAAGCGCCGCGTTCCTTTCAGGAAATCCTGATGCGCCTACAAAGCTATTGGGCAGAAAAGGGCTGCGCCGTGCTGCAACCCTATGACATGGAGGTCGGGGCAGGCACATTTCACCCCGCCACAACGCTGCGTTCGCTGGGTGCAAAACCTTGGGCCGCCGCCTATGCGCAGCCCTCGCGCCGCCCGACCGATGGCCGCTACGGCGAGAATCCCAACCGGCTTCAGCACTATTACCAGTATCAAGTGCTGATAAAACCCTCGCCGCCAGACCTTCAGGATCTGTATCTCGGCTCGTTACGCGCTATCGGTATCGACTTCTCGCTGCACGATATTCGGTTCGTCGAGGATGACTGGGAATCACCCACGCTTGGCGCGTGGGGCTTGGGCTGGGAGGTCTGGGTCGACGGGATGGAAGTCTCGCAGTTTACCTATTTCCAGCAAGTCGGTGGCCACGACTGTCGCCCCGTATCAGGCGAGCTGACCTACGGGTTGGAGCGGCTTGCGATGTACGTGCTCGGCGTCGATCATGTGATGGATATGCCCTTCAACGACCCCGACGCGCCCATCGCGCTGAAATATGCCGATGTCTTTCAGCAAACCGAGCGTGAATATTCGCGCTGGAACTTCGATGTGGCCGATACCGATACGCTGCTACGCCATTTTGAAGATGCCGAAGCGGAATGCCAACGCATCCTTGACGCCGCGCCCGACGATCCGAAGACTGGCCAAACGATTATCATGGCCCATCCCGCCTATGACCAATGCATCAAGGCCAGCCATATTTTCAACCTGCTCGATGCACGGGGCGTAATATCGGTTACCGAGCGGCAAGCCTATATCGGGCGGGTCCGGACATTGGCAAAAGCCTGCGCCGATGCCTATGTTGCCGCAGAGGAGGCGGCAGCCTAGCCAGACAGGCCCGTACACGCTACGTATGAGGCGATCCCTGAATTTTCCGCACCATGAGGCGTTATCCATGACAATCGCGTTCACCACAGCCGACACCACCTCCCTTGCACAGACGGAGGGTACGGTCGTCGTCCTTGTCGGCGGCGATGGTGCGCTTTCCGGCGCGGGCGCGGATGCCGATGCGGCGATGGACGGTGCGCTGCAACGGGCGGTATCGTCCTCGCGGTTCAAGGCCAAGCATGGCGAGGCGATGGAGTTTCCCTTCCCTGCCGGAATGAAGGCCGACCGCCTGATCCTCGCGGCCACGGGCAAGACCAAGCTCGACCCGACCACCGCACGTCAGCTCGGCGGCAAGATTGCCGCGAAGATCGGCAAGCTCGAAGCACCCGGCGTTACAGTCCATGCCGACGGTTTGGACGCCGCGCATGTTGCCGAACTCGCAGCGGGCATGAAACTGCGTCGCTACGCCTTTAGCCGCTATAAGACCGGTAACGATGCCGATACGCTGGGCAAGGGCGGCATTACCATCGCGACCGCCGATGTCGATGCGGTGAAAGCGGCCTTCACCGATACGGACGCGCTGGCCGAAGGCACGTTCTTCACCCGTGATCTGGTCAGCGAACCGGCGAATGTCCTGTTCCCCAGCAGCTTTGCCGAACGCCTCGAAGCGCTCAAGGAGCATGGCGTCGAGGTCACCGTGATGGGCGAAAAGGAACTCGAAGAGATCGGCATGGGGTCGCTGCTCTGCGTTGGTCTTGGCAGCGCGCAGGAAAGTAAGGTTGTCGTGATGAAGTGGATGGGGGCCGATGACGCATCCGAAGCCCCCTTCTGCGCGGTCGGTAAGGGCGTGACCTTCGACACGGGCGGCATCTCGATCAAGCCAGCAGGCGGCATGGAAGAGATGACGATGGATATGGGCGGTGCGGGCGTCGTCTCCGGCCTGATGAAGACTGTTGCGCTGCGTAAGGCCAAGGCCAACGTCATCGGTGTGGTCGGCCTCGTGGAAAACATGCCCGACGGCCTCGCCACCCGCCCCGGCGATATCGTCACGTCGCTATCGGGCAAGACCATTGAGGTCATCAATACCGATGCGGAAGGCCGCCTTGTCCTCGCTGATATCCTGTTCTACGCCCAGCGCGAGTTCAAACCGGCGGCGACCATCAATCTCGCCACCCTGACCGGGGCGGTCATCATCGCATTGGGCAATACGAATGCGGGCTTGTTCTCGAATGACGATACCCTCGCTGGCCAAATCGCGGATGCAGCAAAGGCCGAGAGCGAAGGCATCTGGCGTCTGCCGCTGGGCAAGGAATACGACGATCTTATCAAGTCGTCCCTCGCCGATGTGAAGAATACCGGGGGCCGCGCGGCGGGGTCGATCACCGCCGCCCAGTTCCTGCAACGCTTCGTGGATGACAGCCCGTGGGCGCATATCGATATTGCCGGTGTGACGCTCTCGAAGGAATCCAAGCCGCTGCATGGCAAGGGCGCATCCGGCTGGGGTGTTGCGACGCTGAACCGCTTCGTTAAGGACAACTTCGAGAAGTAGCGTCATGGCGGAAGCCCTGTTCTACCACCTGACCGCGCACCCCCTCGAACGTGCCCTGCCCGACTTGCTGGAGCGGACATTGGCGAAGGGTTGGCGCGCTGTCGTGCGCTGCGGAACAGCGGAGCGGATGGAGGCGCTGGATACTCATCTATGGACCTATCGGGATGACAGTTTCCTGCCCCACGCAAAAATGGGATGCGCCAGCCCCGAAGAGCAGCCGATCTACATGACGACGGGCGAAGAAGTGCCCAATTCCGCCGATGCGCTTTTCCTCGTGGATGCCGCCGATACGCAGGATTTCGCGGGCTTCGAGCGTGTCGTCATCCTGTTTTCCGGTGACGACGAAGCGGCGTTGGGTCTGGCCCGCCAGCAATGGAAGCGCGCGACGGAAATCGTCAAGGCGACCTATTGGCAACAGGATGGCGGGCGTTGGATCAAGGCCCGTGAAAGCGAACCAAAAGCCTGATCCCAAAAGAAAACCCCCGGCACATGGCCGGGGGCTTCCTCAATCGTAACACTCAGCTACACCTTACTTCTTGCGGCGCAGACCGAAGCCCGCGAGACCGGCCAGAAGCAGGGCCAGACCACCCGGTGCTGGCACCGAACCACCACCGGCACCGGCACCACCGCCCGTACCACCGCCAGCGGTGGCCGTCGTTCCGCTTTTGCAGAAATAGGCATTCGGGTTGTTTGCACCGCAACGGCGCGTACCGCTTTCCTTGTTCGCGTCGTCGAGCCAGACTTGGCTATTGAAACCGAAATTCGCGATCGATCCATCCGCGTTATACGCGACGTCCGTTCCTGCGGTCTGATGGAACCAGATACCTGCCTGCTGGCCGAGGGCAACACCCTGCCATGTCGCATCGCTGAGAGCAGAGTTGATGCCCGAAACGTCGAGCGAGAACATCGTCGCGTCCCGGCCACCTGACGTGAAGACATTGTCGAACGTGCCGAGAAGCTGGCCGTTCTGATAGCTGTTCGGGTTGTTCTGCCCATCATACGTATAGGCCGTGATGCGGTTTGCAGCGCGATCACCGTAGAGAACGGCGTATTCGTTGACGTTGGTCTTCGGGTTCGGGCCGGGCGATACGACGAGCCAGAAGCCGTCTTTCGAGCCGTCATCTTTGAACTTCATCGAATACGTCTGGTTCGTGGAATCGTACGCATTCCAGACCTCTTTACCGAAATCGGCAGCAAAGATGGTAGCGGATGCCGTGCCAGCGGTAAGGAACGTGGTGGCTGCGACGGTGAAGGCGGTGAGGAACTTGTTGGCCATTGGTATATATCTCCGTGCCGGGTTTCTTGTGACGGACCCCACTCAGCAATATGAATGCCACGCTCTGCCAACAGTGTGTTTTGCCGAAACCCGTTCGGATTTCGTATCGCGTAAAAGACCGGAAATCAGGCGCTTTCGGTGCCGCAATCTGTCGTGCCGCGTCGTCCAGCCAAGGTTTAGGCCACCGATCATGACCCCCTAGAGAGGGGGAGCAGAATGGCACAGCGGCTCGCTATGGAACGCCGCGCTCACCCCACCGTGTCAAGTTGCTCCAATGCCTTCATCCACATCTCTTCGGCCCGCTCATAGCCCTCCACAATCTCGGCGCGTTTGATACCCAGTTTTTCAAGTTCAGCGGGTGAAATGGTGTTCGACAGCGCGACCTCGTTCAGTCGTTCGTCGATCCGATCAAGCATCTTCTGCAATGCAACAACCCGCGCCTCGCATTTCTCGGCATCGGCCTTGAGGTTGGCAGGCGAGCGCCTTTGGGTCTGTGCGGGTGCGGTCTTCTTCTCGACTTTCGTCTCTGGCTTGGGTTTCGCCGCCTTCGGCTCCGGCGCGCCGGGTGCACCGCGCTGGGAGAGGAGGAACCGTTTGTAATCGGCCATATCCCCGTCATACGGTTTCACCCGCCCGCCATGGACCAGCCAGAACCGGTCGGCCACCATCTCGACCAAATGCGCGTCATGGCTGACGAGGATGACCGCGCCGCCGTAATCGTTCAGCGCATGGATCAGTGCCTCGCGGCTTTCGATATCGAGGTGGTTGGTCGGTTCATCGAGGATTAGCAGGTGTGGCGCATCCAGCGTTGCCAGCATCAGCAGCAGCCGCGCCCGCTGCCCCCCCGATAGCCGCCGCGCCTCGACATCCGCCACATCCACACCGAAGCCCGCCGCACCGAGTCGCGCGCGGTGCTTTGACGGCGTTTCATCCGGAAAGCGATGGGCGATGTGCTGCAACGGTGTCTCGTCCTCGCGCAATTCGTCGAGCTGGTGCTGCGCGAAATAGCCGATGCGCAGTTTGCGGGACCGGGTGCCCGTTCCCTCCATCAAGTCGAGGCGGTCGGCGATCAATTTGGAGAGGGTCGATTTGCCCTGACCATTCGCGCCGAGCAGCGCGATACGGTCATCCTGATCGAGCCGGAAGTTCAGCTTCGACAGGATCGGCGGACCGTCATAGCCCACCGCCCCCTCATTCACGGCGATAAGAGGCGGGGGCAATTCTTCGGGTGTCTTGAACTGAAACCCGGCGACGGCATCTTCGGAAAGCGCCGCAATCGGCTTCATCCGTTCGAGCATCTTGAGCCGCGACTGCGCTTGGCGCGCCTTGGTCGCCTGGGCGCGGAAGCGGTCGACGAATTTCTGGATATGCTCGCGCTGCGCATCCTGCTTGCGTTTCGCGGCTACCTGCTGCTCCAGCCGCGCGGCCCGCATCGCCTCGAACGCATCGTAGCCGCCCTTGTAATAGGTCAGCGTACCGTCGGCGAGGTGCAGGATACCCTTTACCGCCCGGTTCAACAGGTCACGGTCATGCGAAATGATGAGGCAGGTGTGGGGATAGCGAGCAAGGAAGTTTTCCAGCCAGATCGTGCCTTCCAGATCGAGATAGTTGGTTGGTTCATCGAGCAGCAGCAGGTCGGGGGCCGAGAACAGCACCGCCGCCAAAGCCACGCGCATCCGCCACCCACCGGAAAACTCGGAGCACGCGCGGTTCTGCGCCTCGGTATCGAAGCCCAGCCCCTGAAGAATCGACGCCGCCCGCGCCTCCGCCGAATGCGCCTCGATATCGGCCAGCCGTGTCTGAATCTCAGCGATATCCATCGGATCGGTCGCCGTCTCCGCCCGCGTCATCAGCGAGGCGCGCTCCAGATCGGCGGCCAGTACCGTCTCCAGCAGCGTATCGGAAGAAGCAGGCGCTTCCTGTGCCACACCCCCCACCCGCGCCTGACGCGGGATGTCGATATCCCCACCGTCGAGCGCCAATTCGCCACGGATCAAACGGAACAGCGTGGTCTTGCCACAGCCATTGCGCCCCACGACTCCAACGGTCGTGCGGGGGGGGATGGAGGCGCTGGCACCCTCAAACAGGGGCTTGCCTTCCATCGCGAAGGTCAGGTTGCGAACGGTTATCATGCCGCGTTGTCTACGCCCGATAGCGCCGCAGGAAAAGCGCCCAGCGCCGCTTTCGTGGCTGAAACCGTCGAATTTCTTGCAGCGCCACCACGCCATGCCGCGCAATCGTGGATCATCGGGAGCTTTGCGCCACTCAACGAGGTCCAGCCATGACGATCCATGACAAATCCATGCTCGATGCCGTCACCGGCCCCATCGAAACCGCGCGTGGCCTTGGCAACCGTTTCTACACCGACGAGCAAGTCTTCGCGCAGGAGCGCAAGGCGGTGTTCGCCGCGACTTGGGCCGGTATCGGCTTTGCGAAGGATGTACCCGAACCCGGCGACGCGCGCCCGATTACCTTCTGCGGCACCGAATTGATCGTCCTGCACGGCAAGGATGACAAGGTGCGTGTCTTTCTCAACGCTTGCCGCCACCGGGGCATGATCCTATTGGAAGAGCCGCGCAAGATCGAGGGTGCGCTGCGCTGCCCCTATCATTCATGGTGCTACGACCTGAAAGGCAAGCTGAAGGCGACCCCCCATGTCGGCGGTCCGGGCCAGAACGCCCATGCGGATATCGACCGGGATAAGCTGGGCCTGATCGAAGTGCGCAGCCGGGTCTGGCGGGACGTCATCTTCGTCAATCTTGATGGTAAAGCCCCCGCATTCGACGATTACGCCGCCACGCTGATGGATCGGTGGTCAGAGATGGAGCAGCCGATTTATCATGGCGGCGCAGATTCGTCCTTCAAACTGCATGTGAAGACGAATTGGAAATTGGCGGTCGAGAATTTCTGCGAATCCTACCATCTACCGTGGATACACCCCGGCCTGAACGCTTATTCCCGGTTAGAGGATCATTACGACATCATCGCCCCGGCGGAATTTTCCGGTCAGGGGACAGTCGTGTACAATCCCAATTTGTCGGATGACGGGCGCGCCTTTGAGAATTTTCCCGGCCTATCGGACACATGGGACACGGGGGCGGAATACGTCTCGTTCTTCCCCAACGTGTTGTTCGGCGTCCACCGCGACCATTGCTACGCTATCTTGTTAGAGGCGACCGGGCCGGAATCGACCGTCGAACATATCGAACTATACTATGCTAGCAGCGCCATGACTGGCGAGGAATACGCTGATCTGCGCGTGGAGAATGCGCGGCTGTGGAAAGAAATCTTCGAGGAAGATATCGGCGTGGTCGAGGGGATGCAGAGAGGCCGCCATGGCGACCTCTTCGATGGCGGCAAGTTCTCGCCCGCCATGGATGCCCCGACCCATACTTTCCATGACTGGGTCGCCCGGCGTTTTGCGCAGGCGCTGTAGCGGTCAGGCGATGACCATCGCCGTCTCGGACAGGCCGGAAACTCCGGTATTACGGGCGATGATATCGGCTAGGGACGTGTCGTTCACCTCCGCTACGACCGCTTCGGGCAGGTGCGCTTCGTACCAATCGGGATCCCCCGAACGCAGGCGCTGGAACTGATCGCGCAGGATCACGCCCTGGCTTGGCCCGACCAGCGCATCGCCTTCCGGCTGTTCGGACAGCAACCCAACCCACAGGTCGATATCGTCTGGGGAATCATAGACGCTCGCCAGCCGTTCGCCCGCACCCTCACGCAGTGCGGGATCGTCAAAGGACGTGATCGGGGGGAAGCCAAAGGCTTTTCGAGCTTCGTTAAGCGTGGGCAAGCCATGGTCGCGCCCGCGCTGAATGTTGAGCGCTGCCAGATCGAGACGGGGACTGTTTGGCCCTTCCAGCACGAAATTGCGCAGACTATCCACGATCTCGGTATCCATCGCCTGCGCCTCCTGCGAGGCAAAGCCCCTGAAGATCGCATCGATGCCCGTTTCCGCGAACTGCGCCGGATTGAAGAAAGCGTCTTTCAGCGCAATCGACTCATCCGGCGTGCCATCCGCCGCGATTGGCGTGATGCTGTCGGATACCATCGAATGGCCGAAGCGGAAGGCGGCTGCGGCGAAGCTGTTCGATACCTGGGCATCCATCCACGGTGCGTATCCGTCATAGCTGCCGATGCCATCACCGCCGAACAGGATAGGCAGGAACTCGTTGACCGTAATCGCCTGAACCTGTGCCGTCACGCGGGTGCGCGCGGCATCGAAGATTTGATCATCGCTCCAGCTAGGGTTCTCGGCGGAGAACTGATCAGCGAGTCGGTTATGCTCCCGCGCAAAGAGCGTATGCATCGAGGTCAGCCCGATATTCTCATTCACCCGTTCGTCACCCGCGACATAGAAACCGCGTTCGCCAGTGGGTAAGGAGCCATCCGCCTGCATCCGCAGCTTTCCACCCACACCGCTACGCAGCGCCGTCGTCTCGGCAGGCTCGGAACCGTAGACATTCGAGGCGTCGATCAAGGCCGAAATCGTATTGATCTGCTGGGCCGCGCCGAAATCGTTCGATGTTGCGTTCGATCTTTTCAAATCTAGGCTGCCGCCAGACGTAAACGTCCCATCCCCTGCCGGAACGGGAATCGGGAATTCGGTATCGCCGGTTTTGCTCAGGTCGATATCGTGGTCCATGAACTGACCCCAGAGCCAGAACATATCGCTAGCATTAGCCTTGTTGCCGCCTTCACCAGTACTGGCCGATACCGCGTTCGAGATTTCGCGCGCGCCCGGACGATCCGCCCCGGACGGTGCATCCCGTCCGTCTGCGTAGTTCGATGGCAGGAGCCGGCGCAACGGCTGGCCCGGATCGGTGCTGGCCTTGCCCGGATCAGCGGCACCACCACCGGGCAGGACCAATTCGGCAATGCCGTTCAGAACGAGGCGAAGGTCTTCGAGAATCTGTTGCAACTGCACCATTGCGTCCTGTTGCGCGTCAGGCTGCGGCTGAGTCGATGTCGTCGATTTGAGACTGGACGCACGCGACACTGCCCTCACGCTGTCAATTGCGCTTTGGAAGCTATTCTTTTGTCCGCTCTGTCGCTCGGCAGGCAGATTACCTGATACCACTCTCATGTTACCTGATATCACTCTCATGACGCCACCAGTCCCAAATTTATACACAAAATGAGAATATTCTCATTTTGAAACAATAACGCTTTCGTGAGATTGCGTAAAGCCCCTCACAGGATGCTACTCAGCAGCAGCGGGGAATCCGACATTCGGCAACAGGATCGTCGTCAGAGGCGTGATCGTAAATTCACTCGACAGATCCTGATAGGAAAGCACCGCCGTTTCGCGCATCCCGTTATTGCTCATCAGACTGCGCACAAAGCGACGAACATCCAGCGAGGCGAGGACGATGGGCGGTGTACCACCCTCCGCCGGTGCACGCAGGTTCTCGCGGATCGAGTCGATCAAAGCGGCCGACAGCCCGTCATCGAGAGCCAGATATTCGCCCACCGTCGTCTGCCTGACAGCATTACGCAGCGCATCCTCGACGGGTGCATCCAGCAGATAGGCAGGAATGATCCGATCTTCGCCCGCCAGTGCATTGCAAATCTGACGTTTCAGCGCCGTGCGCACGTATTCGGTCAGGACAACCGGATCTTGCTCCTTCGCCCCCCACTCCGACAACGCCTCAAGCAACAGTCGCTGATTACGCACCGGCACGCTCTCGTCGATCAAGCGGCGAAACACTTCCGTCACCTTGTTTAACGGCAGCAGATCGCGCACTTCAGATGCCAAATCGGGATAGTGCTGCGCCATGCTGACCAATGCGGCCCGCGTTTCCTGTACACCGATACATTGCGACGCAAAGCGCTGCTGTGTTGCCCGCGCCCCGATCAATAGCACGTCGAGCGGCGAGAAGATTTCGATTTCACGCTCCGATACGACCTTGGCATCCGCTGGATCGATCCAGTGCAGGTTACGGAATCCCAAGGGCGGATTGACGGCGGCTTCGTGCCCGATATCGAGCAGAACCAACGTCTCTGTTTCCACATCAACGCCGATGCGGTCTTTGAAGATCGTAAATCCGGCCACGACGACATCATCAAGATCGATCCGCACAACATCGAGGGCGAGCGAAGCATCGTCCGTCAGGCGGGGTGGCATGATCGCCAGCCCGATTTCGGCGGACACCCCAAGTGTGGCCTCTCGCGACTCCTCGGCAAAGATTACGCGCTGTTCATCATCCAGAAGATCGGGGGCAATGCGCACCACGAACGGGCTTTTGTCCAACCCGACACTTTCTAGCAGGTCATTCTCTTTATCATCGGAGTCGTCATCCTCACCGTCGCCAAACATCATCAGGCCGAGCTTGTCAGAATAACTGATCGCCATGAAACTGGCAGCGATTACGAGGAACACCGGCCATGGGAAGCCGGGAATGAACATCATCACACCGAGGATGATCGCAGCGACACGCAGCGCTATGACGCTCGAAATCATCTCGCGTGTGATATCCGCACCGAGATTCTCGTTTTCATCCGTCGCAACGCGCGTGATGACCGACCCCGCCGCAAGCGAGACGAACAGCGCCGGAAGCTGTGCCGCGAGGCCATCGCCAACCGTCAAAAGAGAATACGTCTCGACTGCTTCCCCGGCGGCCATATTGTGACTGACCATACCGATGGCGATCCCACCGACGAGGTTCACCGCCACGATCACAAGGCCAGCGATAGCATCGCCTTTCACGAACTTCATCGCGCCGTCCATCGCCCCGAAGAACTGGCTTTCCTGCTCGATGGTACGGCGGCGCAAACGGGCCTCGGTCGCGTCGATATCACCGTTACGCAGGTCGCTGTCGATGGACATCTGCTTACCGGGCAACGCATCGAGCGTGAAGCGCGCCGACACCTCGGCCACGCGCTCGGACCCCTTGGTAATCACCACGAACTGCACGATCGTAATGATGAGGAAGACGACCAGACCGACGATGATCTCGCCCGCGATAACGAACTGACCAAAGGTTTCGATGATCGAACCGGCGTCAGCATTGAGCAGGATCAACCGTGTCGTGGTGATAGAGAGCGCAAGGCGGAAGATGGTGATGATCAGGATCACCGACGGTAACGTCGAGAATTCGAGCGGGCGCTTGAGGTACAAGCCCATCATCAACAGCAATACGGCCCCGGCGATATTCACCGCGATCAGCACATCCACCAGCCATGTGGGCAGGGGTAAGATCATCATCAAGATCGCGATGACGAGCAGAATCACGACGACGAGATCCTGACGTTTCCCAATGACGTTTAGCCCGCGATGCAGGGAGTCGATCATCGTATATCTCCCGAAATTGCCGTCGTCGTCGTCGCATAGACATCGCGCGCATCTTCGACACGGCCCAAGGCAAGCAAAGCACGACTGCGCAGCACGGCGGCACTGTTGCGCAATATCTCAGAGCCATGCGCATCATCGAGCGTATCGAGCAGTTGCAGAGCCTGCTTGGGCGCACCGCAAAGCAGGTAGGCATGGGCAATTGCCCGGTCTATCGCCGCATCAGTCAAACCGTAATCCTTTGCCGCGAGTAGAAGTGACAATCCCTGTTTGGGAAAACCTTGCCGCAGATAGAATGCACCGAGGGCATGGAGTGACCGGCCCTTCGCTTCAGGATCTATTGATCGTGATACAGGGACGGTCTGGAGATTGTCCCTCATGCGCGCAGCAGAGCATTGAGGTGATGAGCAAGTTGGCGACGGGCAGAGAGATGCGTTTCGACCACGCTGGCCACGTATTGGTCACGGCTGCTTCCCGCCACGCCATCGGGCGCGAGCTCCTTTGATACGGCAGCAAGCGCCCCCGAAATCGCCGGGCTACCAAGCCATTGAGCCGTTTCACGCGACGGCGCTATGAAATCCGATATGGCAGTGTCATCGCTACGCGCACGAAGCGGCGTTTCGCCATCGCGCCCGACCGATGGGGCCGAGGGCTGATAGGGCCGTAAGTGGTCGAAAGAACCGCTTTGAACATCGGTCCGCGCCACGGCGGTCCGGCTGGTGGAAACCCGTGAAACGGGGGATTTGATATCGCTCATGTCTCTAACAACCCTTGAACGCGCTCGCGATGCCCTTCCGCGAAGGATATGCAGGCAATAGCTTTAACAGCCAATTTGCAAAGTCGGCTTGGTCATATACCCAAGCAACTCGCGGGCCATTCGGCGATGCTTACGTTCAGAAAGCGATTTTGAGTTCCTTATTGCCTCGAACCAGTACGACTTTCATGTCGGCAATGCCTTGAATCTCCCACCCACCTGGCAGGACGGAACCTATGGGAAAGATTCGACCGTCCTGAATCTCGATATGAGGGTTTGGTGCAACGACTACCGATACAATTCGGAAGGGAACTACTAATGCGGTATCCCGATCCTGCAAATCGGTTTCGAGCATCACTCGCCCGCCAAAACTTCCGTCAAACCAACGTATCACTGAAGACATACGTTCACGTTCGCTTGGCGTCACGGCGCCGGTGACGAGTATCTGATCGGAAAAGGCCAGAGGTTTGATCGAAACGGAATTGGACAGGTCCATTTCATCGATTTTGCGTTGCAAAGCGTTCGACGCATCAACGTTCGCAGTTCGGTTGGATGTCGATACGAAGAAGGATCGAGGCGCAGGCTCATCACCGATATAAGCATCGGCGGCCCCCCCGCCTAATGCACCAACACCTCCTACAAGCAGGAGGGAAGCCGCCATTGCAACGACCCAGTTCCGAGCGGTCCGCCTCTTGTCGCGGGCTTGTACGTCTTGTTGGGCGCAATCAACTTCTGCCCCCTTGGCAATGCGAACATCGCCCATTCTGAGGACTGCACCTTTTACGAGGGATGCGGGGCGCTCGGAACGCACGGCGTGCATTCCAATCGCCGCACTTCCATCTCGAAGTGTAACGACGATATTGTCGTCATCACCGCGTGAAAGAACGACGCAATGATCGGCAATGCTATCATCTGCGAGAACTGCATCGCAACCGGGCGCGCCACCCACAGACACCGGCGTATCACCGACTCTGATAACAGCACCACGATGTATCCCATTTAGAATACAGACGCAGTTCGTCTCATTTCCATCAGGCATCACACCACCGCTCCCACACCAAAACAAAAAATAACTTCGCCAAACGCATGGCGAATGGCGAAGTTTTTTACTCGCGGCCAAACAGCCAATAGAGCTGTCTTAGTTGGAAAGACGTGTCCGGGCCGCGTCGAGAGCCGAACCACCCTCCATACGCTTTTCCGTGACCTGAGCGGCTTTCGCGATGGCGCGGTCGAATGCTGCCTCCATCGAGTCCACGGCTCCATCCGATCCATCGCTGCCGGAGTTACCCGTCGTACCGGTCTGCTGTCCAATGCTGCTAAGATTCTGTGCCATCTACGTCTATCTCCTGTTGATATCTCTCCACAACACTGGGAGGAGAGCCATTCCAGCCTGCAAGGCCTTCACTGTTTGGTTTGTCCGCACCCCTTCAGAGGAAGTGTCAGCTCGGTCTTTGGCCTCGGCGAGTTGACGCTGATAACGTCGCATCGCTTCACCCGATGGATCAGCCTTCAATATAGAAGACAGCTCTTCGGTCACTGTGCCACCTCAGAACACATCTTTTATCTTCCTCCATGAGTGCATCATTACGATACGTGCTTGCCCTGTCAACATAAGATCCAATTAAGAACCCTGTACTGCATCGAAACTTATGCAACAGAATGTCATGTAGAGTTCATCACTCGTGCCACATCCCGGAAAAGGGATTCTGGGACAAAACCATCGACCCTACCCTGTTGAAGCAGAGATGTGGCAGCTTCCGGGTCATTCGCAACGTGAATCCCTGCATTTACTGCATTCGCAATCAGCATCGACGCCCGTGCGCCAGTGGCCTTGGTCAGCACGATCGGCGCAGGCGTCTCACCCGGTATATAACGCAACCCCACGGCAATTTGATTGCCGGAACAGATCACGACAGTCGGAACACGCTCCCGAATGAACTTCGACGCCTTACCGGAGTCAGAATCGGTTGCGATGCCGCGCCTGATTTCGTTGCGCGCACGGCGGACCATCGGGTCGCCATATGTCTCTTTCATCTCGCGCTTCATTTCCGAATGCGTCATCTTCATTTCGCGCGTAAACAGCCATTTTTGGATCGTGACATCCACTAGCGCCGAGATGATGAACAGTGCCAGCGCCCCAAACACGATGGGTATGGCGATCATCAGAAGCACATCGTCACTGCAATCCGATTCGCAGAGCGGCACCTGCATCATCGCCTGAAAACCCAGATATCCGGCAAATCCAAGCGTCACCAAGAGCAGGGTGCTCTTTACCAGCGCTTTCAGAAATTCGATGAAGTTCTTGGCCCCAAAGATTTTCTTGAAGCCTTCGGCGGGATGAATCTTCTTGAGATCGGGTTTGATCTGCTCGAATGCGATTACGATCCCCTTGTTTGAGAGGATAGAGCCAAGAAAGATCGCGAAGAACGACACGAAATAGATCGGCAGCATGATCGTGCCCATCGCGCTCCACGTATCGTTGATGGCCGCCCCCCAGACATCGGTACCCTTGAGGGCCGCTGCCTGCCCGGCAGTGTCGAACATGCGCTCGAAGGCACGGCTGATGACCGGCCAGCCGAGAATCAGATAGCTGACAAGGAAGACCATAACCACGGCGGACACCATGTCCGTACTTTTCGCGATCTGCCCTTTCTTTCGTCCCTCCCGCAGTTTTTTCTCGGAAGGCGGTAAGGATTTTTCCTCTGAAGAATCACCACTCATGGTTCCACCAATTGTCTGACGATTGCGAGCAGGCCCGGCAGATCGAGAACATCGCGCCCATAATACTGTGCCAACAAATAGAGATAGGGCGGCAGGACGAGCAGGAAGATGATGTTCTTGATCGACAGCATCGCGTCGAAGATGTTGATCTGAGGCGCAAACCGGCTCGTGAATGCCAGCGCCAATTCTCCAATGAACATGGCGATCATGATCGGCGCGCCGAGGCCGAGGGAAATAACGGCTATCCTACCGAGCAACTCGATGAAGACAGGATAGATATCGCCCGTAATCTGCGGCAGCATCTCGAAGAACGGCCAGATATCGTAGCTTTCATAGAGCAGCCCCAAAACCATGCGTAGCCCCCCCATCGCGAGGAAGATTGCGACGAGGGCGATGGAGAATAAAGCGCCCGAAACCAATGGCTCCGACATCTGATCGGGGCTGACCACAGTCGCCGCTGAAGTCCCCCGGTAGACATCGACATAGGCACCCGCCATCTCCGCCGCCCAGAACGGCACGCCCAACAAGATGCCCAAAGTGATGCCGACGAGAAATTCCTTACCCGTCAGTAGCACGATGTATTCGGCAGGAAATGGCTCTGGCGCAGCAGCGACTTGCGCATAGATCATCAAGAGAAACGGCGAGCCAAAAGCGATGGCTGTGACGTTACGCACCATCCCTTGCAACCCGAACCACGTAAATATCGGGAACGCGATGATGAAGCCGAGGGGCCGCGCAAAGGTGAGCGCAGCGGCCTCCACCAGTGGCAGGAAAAACTGGACGAGTTGGAGCATGAGCGCCCTGCCCCCGCGCTAACGCGACACGGTGGGAAAGATGCGAAACGCTTCATCGGCGAGGATCACAACCGGGCTGGCCAATGACGCACCGAAGAACAGAAAGGTTCCACCAACGATCAGGATCTTCAGCGTGATCGGCAGGCTCTGGTCCTGAATCTGCGTCACACCCTGAAACAAGGCGACGACGAAACCGACGCCCGCCGCAATGATGAGGGGCGGGGCCGCGCTCTTCATGCTAGCAATCGCGGTCAGCAGCAAGTAGCGGGAGAGGAATTCTTCCGTCATTCGGCGCACCTCTAAGTGTAGCTCAGGACAAGCCCCTGAACGAGCCGCGACCAACCGTCGACAGCCACGAACAGGAACAGCTTGAAGGGGATCGCGATCATGACGGGCGATACCATCATCATCCCCAGCGACATCAGAATCGCCGAAACGATCAGGTCGATGGCGAGGAACGGCAAGTAGAGCAGGAACCCGATCTCGAACGCCCGCGTCAGTTCCGAGACGAGAAAGGCGGGCACCAGCACCGGCAGTGAGTCACTCTCGACGCCCTGCGCCAGCTCCGGCCCCCAGACAGAGGCGGTCGCCTCGACAAAGAACGCGCGATCATCGGGCCGCGCATGGCGGACGAGGAAATCCTTCACCGGCTCAGACCCACGCTCGAACACGAGCATCCAGTCATCGAGCGTCTCGAAATTCAATGCCGGATCAGCCATCAAAGTCTGCAACTGCGCGGCCAGCGGGGCGGCGATGTAGACCGTCAAGACCAGCGCAATCCCGTAGATCACCATGTTCGGCGGCGTCTGCTGAATGCCGAGCGCGTTGCGCACGATCAGCAGCACGACCGAAATCTTTGCAAATGCAGTCACGGCGACGGCCACGAAGGGCAGGAACCCCAGCAGCATCACGACGATGATCAGCGATAGGACGTTCGCGTTTAACTCAGGCATTGCCGTTCAACTGTGTAATGCGAACACCAAGCTGGTCGCCTATCATCACCATCTCGCCCACGCCGATACGTCGGCCATTGGCAAATATCTGAACGGCAGAGGATGCGGGCCGGTCGAGCGGCACCGGCGCACCGACGCCAAGCTCGCGCAATTCCTGCACGGTCAGGTCTTTCCGTCCTACCTCGAAGACCAACCGCACGGGCAGGTCGTCGATTGCGGAATCCATGACCGCCTGAACGGGGCGGTCTTCGTCATCACCATCTGTCATCAGGAACTCTCCTAGCGCGTAACGTTCGGGTTCGAGAAACCCGGTGGAAAGGTGCAGATGCCCTTCCTCGTCAAAAGTTGCGGTTGCATGTAGCGACTCACCCGCTACCACTGCGGCCCCACCGGGCACGGCAACACGGTCGAATAACATCGCATCCCCAACCGCGAGGGCACGCATGGCTGTGATGCTCAGATCGGTAAAGGCAACACGGCAAGCGAGCGTGAAGGTCAGGTTGTCGTACTCGACCGAGACAGGTGGCTGCCTCTCCCAATGGCGGGCAAAGACCGACAGTAAAGCCGCCGACCCGAATACCAGTCCCGGAAAAGCTCCCGTCTCGATAAAGCGCACCTCGAAGGGCAACGAGGCCATATCGTCACGCGCAACGCTACGGTCGAGATTGAGAAAGGCGATCTCGACTCCGAGATGGCTTTCCAAAGCACCGATCCGTTCAGCAAGCACGGTTTCGATGACCATCGCGGCAAGTTCGGCATCCAGCTCATCGGGCCGCAGGAGCAAATCGGCATGGGCAAGAAGGCGCTGCACCAAGGGAGTCACCGTCCGCAAATAGCCCATTTCCCCCGCCATAGTGAAGGCGATCTCAATCGGTGTCCCAGCATTTTCCCAATTCAGGGCAGTTTCGGGGACGAGTGAGGCCTCCATACCGTCGAGCATCGCGACAGGCTGGCGCGGGCGGGCCAGACGGCTGATACGCAGCGCCGCCTGTGGCCGGATATCGGCCAACGGCAACGGCTGAATTACCGTCGATTCAGGATGATGAAGGTTGATAGTATCCAAAGCGCCCGTCCTATTATTCCGCGAAGGGCCGGATGGCGCGCGTCGCGGCTATCTCGTCCTGATCCTGCTCTTGTCGACGCTCCAGATCGCGCATGGTCTGTCGCGTCATTTTCGTATTCAACTCCTGCAAGTTCTCTGCCGCTTGAGAGGCCTGCCGCCAATTAGCGCGGGCCTCAGCCTCCGCATTCGCAGCCATATCAACGGCACGCTCGGCCAGATGGATCGGCTCGAAATACGCTTCTCGTGCCTGAATCCGATCGGTATGGAATGCGCGCATCCCCGTAACGCTGTCGGGATTGATGCCCAGCTTCGATCGGGCAAAGAAGCCGTTCATACTGGCCTCCGTCTGCGCATCGAAAGCGACCAATGCCCCCTGCGCTGCGGCCAATGCCGCCTGCGCCTGCGCACGCATTTCGCTGGCACGTTGCATAGCGGCCAGCGCTTTCTCCTCACGGCGACGGCGGATACGTAGCGCCTCGTTCAACTGCTTCGGCGTCACGAGTCGGGTGCAGCGAGATAGATCATCGCTTCCCTGATCGCATTCCAATCTTCGGGACGGTCGAGAGGGTGGTGGAGAAAGCGGTCGATACGGGACTTTTTCGCAATCGCCTCATCGGTGAAGGCATCGGACCCATGGGAGTATTCGCCCATACGAACCAATAACTCGACATCATCATATCGGGACATCAATGCACGTAGACGCTCGGCGGCGGCGGAATGCTCCGAATCAACCACCCTGTTCATAACGCGACTACGGCTCGCCAGCACATCGATAGCCGGAAACTTGCCTGCTTCGGCCAGCTTGCGCGACAAAACGACATGACCATCGAGCAGGGAGCGCGCTTCTTCGGCAATCGGGTCGCCCATACCGTCATCCTCGACCAGCACGGTATAGAAGGCGGTAATCGAACCGCCATTCGCGCTAACCCCTGCCCGCTCGATCAACTTCGGCATCATCGCAAAGACGGATGGCGGAAAGGCACGCCGCGCGGGCGGTTCCCCAGCAGCTAGGCCAATCTCACGCTGCGCACGGGCCAAACGGGTCAAACTGTCCATCAGGAAAAGCACGCGCTTACCTTGATCGCGAAAATGCTCGGCAATCGCGGCGGCGATGAAAGGTGCTTTGATACGCTCCATTGCAGGACGGTCGGATGTCGCAACGACGACCACCGATTTGGCCATCCCTTCAGGCCCTAGCGCATCCTCGATAAACTCCGTCACCTCGCGCCCGCGTTCTCCGATCATCGCGATCACGGCGACATCAGCCGAAGCAGCCTTGGCCAAGGCCGATACGAAGGTCGATTTCCCCGTCCCCGGCTCACCGAAGAGGCCCACGCGCTGACCTTCGCCAATCACGTTCATCGCATCGATAGCCGGCATCCCCAACGGCATCGGAGAGACGATAGGCATCCGCCCCAATGCATCAGGAGGGGCTGCCTCTGCCGGTCGCCATGCCGAAACGGTCAATCGCCCTCGCGTTGCCTCGTCCAATGGCCGCCCTAGGCCGTCAAGCACACGCCCCAGCACTGAATTATCGGCGGGCGCAGCTAGCGGAACACCGGTCGGTGTAACCCGCGTTTGCGATGACAACCCCGCCATCTCACCAATCACACCGAGCAGGGCAACGCCGTCTCGGAATCCGACAACCTCAGCATGGCGTGTTGGCATTCCGCCGATACCCGGACTTTCCAGCGCGCATATCTCACCGAGTTTCGCTCCTGCGAGAATCGCCTCGACGATCGTACCGGACACCTTGCTCACACGTCCAATGGTGGGGCGCAGCGACACCTTTCGGACGGCACTATCGAGTGCTTCCGCCGTCGTCTTCGGCCCAACGCGCATGAATGTATCGGCGAGCATACTCAAACCGAATCCTCACCGCGTGCCGCTTGCAAACCCCGCTCGATTGCACGCAACTGAAACTCGATACCCAGCTCTATATCCCCGAATTCAGAGCGTAGAATACTTGATTCAAGCGGACAATCAGGGTCACCACGGACTTCGAGCACTTCGGGCGCAATGCCTCGCAATCCGAATTGCTCACGCAGTTCATGCATCAACGGCGGCGCAACGATGAGCGTAGCCCCCCGCCCAATATCGGCTTCCTCCACCGCCCGCGCGACAGCATCCGCGACGACCCGCGCGGGTGGGATAGGTTTCAAAATCCTACGCAACGCCGTCATCACAACCTTCGTCAACGTGTCGTGACTTTCGCCGATTTGACGATGCATGCGGGCGGCGTATTCGGCAATCAGTGCCGCCTGTTGCTGTTGCCCCTCGTGTGCGGAGGCGTCGCGGATCGCCTGCGCTTCTTCGTAAGCTCGCGCAACCACCGCATTTGCTTCGGCTTGAGCTTCCTCAATGCCATGGCGCGCACGAGCCAGAACCTCGAAGTCATCTGCTTTCAGAACTTTCGAATTGGCGGTGCTACCCTCGTTGAAATTTTCGTATCCGTCCTGCATTACGCTTCCTTCCGCACCGGCATATCGTCTGGCTCGACAACGAGTGCGTGCCTGATATCGAAAAGAGCTGCCCGATGTTTGCAAACACGCTTCGTGCAACCACTATGGTCCGGCAAGCCACCCACACGCAGCGTCGGCGGCGTCAATTGCCGAAAGAATTCATGCAGTGTTTCAGGCTGACGATGTATCCAGCACAACCAGCATTGTAGACCATCCTGCAAGATCGCTGCCGCGAGCGGCTCCACTCCGATAGGCGATTGCGCATCGATCAAATGCGAAAGTGAAAGAGAATCACTTGCTTTGGACAACCGCACATCATGCGTGTTCAACGCGATGCCAAGGAAAGCGGACAATTCGGCAAGGGTCGCAGCATCCACGATCCTGCGCAGTGCAGCATAGTGACAGACGATACCCGTATCGATGATCAAAGCCTGCAAGCCATGTTCACCATGCGCAATGATCGCTTCGGCAGGAGAGGCGAGCAAATCTCGGCAAGAATCGCCGACCCGCGATTTTCGCAGGAAGCGCCGCTCCAACCGCATTCTATAACGGCTTTCACTCAGCAACACGGCTAGCGAAGGGGGTAAATCTCCAACGATCTGTGCGGTGGAGATACCTGCTGTCAGCGATGCAGCCTGTCTTTGGGTCTTGAGACGTTGCGGCACAGGGCATTCTGCCCGGTTTGCAACGGCTGGTGTCATGTCTTGCCGCGCCGCCGTGCGGGTTCAGGTTCCAGCGAATCATCACCGTCAATGCCTACACTTCCCCGACGGGGACGGTCGAACAGACCTTTGGCAGCAACGAGCAAAACGAGCAAACCGCCAGCAAGAATAGCTGCGATTGCCGGATTGAACGGTGCCGCATTAGGGGTCGCAGCACGAGCGATATAAGGCGTTTTCGACTGCGCCCGATCGGACTGCGCCTGCTCTGTAGGCCAGGCCATCTCTTCCAGAATACCGCCAGCAAAGGCGGAATCGCGATCTTGCGCCTGCATCACATTAGTCGCTTCACGCTGCGGCATAGAACGTTTCACCGGAAACAACGCGACCAAGACATCCTCATATTCTAGATCATCGACCGCATGAGAAACCAAGAGCTTGATTCGCGGGACCATACCCTCCGTGGACAAGTCACCCTCATGGTGAATCGCAACCGATGCCGAGGACTTGTTCACCCGACGCCCAAGCGGATCGAGAGCGGGAGTCGCGAGATGAACACGTGCAGAGACAACACCATCGATCTCGGAAACAGTCTGCGATAATTCTTGCGACGTTGCGTACGCAAGACGCGCGCGTTCTTCCGAAGGGGATGCGATCAATCGATCATTCTCGAAGACATCGACCATCGAACGAAACACAGGGCGCGGCAAACCGCTTTCATTGATCAGACGAACCGCAGGAGCAAAATCATCCTCCGGCACATCCACGGCAAAGGTGCCGTCCTTCTTCTCGACGCGCTTTGCATCGATATTCGCGAATAAGAGCAGTGATGCGATCTCGTTCGCGTCACGCTGCGTAAGATTGTCATGCACCTCGATCCGACATCCGGCGAGCGCAAGCATGGCTGCGAAGACAAAGCCGGTTTTCCGGTTCATCATAATATGACCTCCAGCGGTAAATGCATCGAAGCGCGAGAACGCACCAACGAGTGCTATTGCCCGCGCATCAGGGACGAAGCGGAGGACGAAAGCTGCGAGCCGGTCTTAACAATCAGTTGTGTTTCAATCGCGTAGTCGAAACTCCGCGTCATCGCACCAACAGCCTGATCGAACCCCAGCGGCTCAGGAGCATTTACTGCAGTATTCACGCCAGACGATGGTCGAATGCTCGCAGGGCCAGAAAGCAATTCGCTTTTAGCGACGTCGAGCGACGAAGCCGGGCCAACGCCCACATTGCTCATCGCTTTGCGATTCGCAGACCGCGTTTCCTCGAAATTCCGTAGCGTATCGACTAAGCCATTACCGATCTGTCCCATGGGTGTGGACGTCTTCGACGGCGGCGCAAATTCGATCGTTACGGGCTGACTCGACGATGCCCTGCCCTGCGCTGGCTCGATAGCCGCACGTTGCGCATTTGACAAAGCTTGAGCGTTAATGCCGCCCTGTGATGCAATTGCTGAAATCGACACAGCACATCTCCCGGTTCCATCGTCTAAGTGATGGGAAATATAGGACAAAAGCCGCCTTTAGGCGGGAAACGAAATCACGTTTCCACGCGCGCCGGGTCCACCACCACCTGCTCCACCGGCGGCGACTCCGGATATACGAAGCGGTTGAATGTCAGCATTGTCGCACGTCGTTGTGCGCAGATGCATCGAGGGGAACCTAGTAAGGGAGCATGCCTTGCCACCAACGGTGCGCGCGAGCTTGCGCAGCATCCCAGTACGGGCCATGCGCCGTGCCAGACCAGACACGAAAGCACGCGCGAAGGCGCGGCGCGCGCTTTCCTGCTGTGCTTCATATCGGTCAACGGTACACATGATTTTGGCGATCCCTATTCTTTTTTAGCGTGTTAGCGAGCGAGGCGATGCCCGGTGGAAGAGAGATCCACTGCTGCGCCTCAGAACGCATTCACACTGGCAATTCGATCGATCAGTCAACCGCAGATTCGTCCTTGAGGACGGATTGAATGACGTCACCACCGATGAGCTGGAGCATCACAGCAGATGTATTGGCGAGACCTTCCTTGAAGACCTCGTCAAAGTTAGCGCCATCTGCGCCAGCAGATGCCTGTGCAGGATCGGCTGCACCACCTATCGAGTTCAAAGCATTCATCTTTTCGTTCCTTCACTGCGCCTTGCGCATATTCTTCAAGCAGTTCCGTAGCTCAGTATCAGTCGGCGGGCACCACAATCGGGACCGCGCATAATCTCACGCCGCAACGCCTTCGCCTCTGCCTGCCGACCAAATCCCATCAGGAATATCGCCAGCACAGCCTTAGCCTCCCGCACGCAGAGCTTCTTCGTCGCGATAGCGCGGCGAAGGCGGGCAAATGCGTCACGCTCCCGTCCAGCAGCCACTTCGATCATCGCAATACCAATCGAGCCAGCCGCATTGTAGCTCTGCTCTGCATCGATTAACTCAAAGATCGGCAACGCTTCTTCTCCACGTTCGATAGCAAGCGCTAACACCCCAACTTCACACAACAGCTTGAGATCCTCGCGAGTCACCGAAGAGACAGGAGCCTCCGGTTCAGGCAAACTGGAAGCCTGCAAGGCATCCGAATCCCCAATTGTGGTAAAATCAAAGGCTTCAAACACGCTCATCCCCCCCAACGCCCGCCACGATTCACGATCGGCGCAGTGCGTTCCGGAGAAGATTTTAGCATAGACGCCCTCCGAAGACGCTCGGCGAGTTCGGCCTGGATACGCAACGCCTCCAGCGCACGCTCTCTCTCTTCTTTTTCGAGAATACGGGCCTCGCGTTCGCGCTCGGCACGCTCCGCTTTGTCCGCGAGCCTCTTCTCGACAAGTTCAGTCAAGACGATCTCGACGATCCCGACGTAGCGGGGCGGACCAACGACCAGAGCAAGCTGCTCATCCGTAGCCGTAATCGGGAAACGTGACTCGTAAGCGCCCAAGGATTCCAATGCGCCGACAAGAGAAGAGCGCTTTACGCCGCCCATATCGAGAATACGACTCACCTGCTCACTATTCGATGACACCTCGATTCGTCGGCCATCATAACGCCAATCCAAGGCATACTCGCGAGCAAGCGCGGCGATGATCTCAGATCCCGATGCGCCCTCAAACCGAGCAGAGACCGACCCATCAACTTCACTAGAAACAACAACTGGAACACCGGCAAGCGAACCAAACTGCATAAGAACATCACGCAAAGCCTGATCCCGCACAACGATGTTATACCGGTCTGCCTGCCACTGCGCCGAATCGGCAGCGATTGCGCTGGAACACAGTGCAACAGATAGTGCCAATCCGAGCGTACGCCGAAGCATGCAATCTCTCCCGTGTTACAAACCAAACCACATTTGGCTTCTACCTCACCAACACTTCGCACACCAATCGGATCAAAACAAGACATTTGAAAGATTTTCAGACCGAACTGTTTCGTACAGTGTCATTTTTTAAAACATCTTCTTGCCTATGTATCGTTTTGATGCAAGCATCTAGCTGTCTTGTTTGTATTCGAGACGGCGACCTTGAATGCGATTCAGGCTTTTGTAAAAATGGATGCAGGGGAAAAGCACCATGGCTTTCAACGTTTCTGGAACTTCTAATAAAGGCGACGCCTCAGGCGCAGGTTCCGCTTCTGGCAGTAAGTTTTCGAGCTATTACGGCGGTAACAATAAAGGCGGATCACAAGGCCCTCAGGGCCCCCAAGGCCCCCAGGGTCCAAAAGGCGATACCGGTGCAAAAGGCCACAATGGCCACGACGGTGCTAAAGGCGATACCGGTGCACGCGGCGCACAAGGTGCTACCGGCGATACCGGCGCACGTGGCGCTAAAGGCGATACCGGCGCACGCGGCGCACAAGGTGCTACCGGCGACACCGGCGCACGTGGCGCTAAAGGCGATACCGGCGCTGCTGGTGCAAATGGTAAAGACGGTGCCAAAGGTGACACCGGCGCACAGGGTGCCAAAGGCGATACCGGAGCAACCGGCGCTGCTGGTGCAAACGGTAAAGACGGTGCCAAAGGTGACACCGGCGCACAGGGTGCCAAAGGCGATACCGGAGCAACCGGCGCTGCTGGTGCAAATGGTAAAGACGGTGCCAAAGGTGACACCGGCGCACAGGGTGCCAAAGGCGATACCGGAGCAACC
>CALJIU010000022.1 GCA_937974055.1 uncultured Neomegalonema sp.
GCCATGGGGATGGCGATGCGCAGGAAGGATTCCCATGGGCCGTGGCCCAGCGTGCGCGATACTTCGAACGCGACCACCGATTGCTGGAGGAAGGCGGCGCGGGCGAGCAGGTAGACGTAGGGGTAGAGGACCAGCGTAAGCATGATGCCCGCGCCGCCAAGCGAGCGGATCTCTGGAAACCAATAGTCGCGGGGACCGAGGGAAAAGGCCGCGCGCAGGGCGCTTTGCACCGGGCCGGGATGGTCAAGCAGGTTGGTGTAGGCGTAGGCGAGGACATAGGCGGGAAAGGCGAGGGGCAAGGCCAGCGCCCATTCGAGCACCCGCTTGCCCGGGAAGACGCACATCGTCACCAGCCATGCCGCGCCGACGCCGATGATGGCGGTGCCGATGCCGGTGATAAGAGCCAGCTTGAGCGTGTTGCCGATATAAAGGCCCAGCCGCGTTTCGGCGAGGTGGGCGAAAGCGCCGTCGCCGGTCTGAAACAGCGAGGCGACGATGGCGAGGATGGGGGTGGCGATCAGCACGGCCACGAGTACGGCGAGCGCCGCCGCCAGCGTGGTGCGCCCCGTTTTCGTCATGCTCGTTCCCGTGTCGTAGGCAGCCACGCTCGCTCCGCGATTGGTTGAGGGGAGGTTCTAGCCTATTCATCGGGCGAGGCAACAGGACATCGTGCCGGGAGCAGCGCGCGCTTGACATTTGCGGGATTTTCGTGTCGATTGTTCATGTTTTGTTTTTAACGAGGATACGCACTGCCTATGAGTTGGACCCGCTGCATCGAGATCAATCGCGCTGACCTGCTGCCTACGGTGGCGCAGATTCTGGCGATGCTGGGGGATAGCGAAGTTCTGCTACGGCATATGCATCTCGCTATTCTCGCGCTGTTGCGTCCGGCGGAATCGACTCTGCGACGGCTGATCGAGATTGCGGCGATGGATATTGTGGTGAAGCCTCGCGCAAAGCGGGGACCGCCCTCCGGGAAAATTCCGAGGGGATTGGGTGGGCGTAAGCCTGTCTTTGTCTTGATGGACCCTCGCAAGGAGGTTGGACCGCCGAAGCGGAAGACCGCGCCGGGGTTTGGGCCGAATGTGCGGGGGTTCGATGATTTGGATATCTCGCCGCCGAGGCGGGTGGAGGTTTTGCCGGATGATCCAGTATCCGCTGCTGCGCTGCGTCGTCGGGTCGAGGCTTTGGTCGCTGCTATGAATGATATTCCGGGGCAAGCCAGACGGTTGGCGCGAAAGCAGGCCGGGATGGAAAGACCGCTTCGGGTGATGCGTCCGGGCAGACCGCCGGGGCATGTGGAGCGCGGGAAACGGCCCGTGGATTTGCTTCTGAGAGAGGTGCATGAGTTGGCACTTATGGCGCTGGCGGGGATGAAAGCGCCTCCGTGACAGGCAGGGTTCAGGGATGAGGTTTTGGGGCCATCGCCGCTGGGCGGGGGTGGATTTGGTGTGTCCTGTCTCGTGGATATACGGGGTGGGTCACATATTCCATGGATTCCAGAGAGGGAGTGACGATTGCGGTTGCCGACCTGCTGCCGCTTGCAAGGACCGGGGACCGGGCGTAAAGACCTTGCGTCTTCAACCGGAGTAAAACCGATGTTCTTCCTCGCCGAATCCCTTTCCCGCGTGAAACCCTCGCCGACCATCGCGGTGACGACGAAGGCCGCCGAGCTGAAGGCCGCCGGTAAGGACGTCATCGGTCTGGGTGCGGGCGAGCCGGATTTCGACACCCCGGAACACATCAAACAGGCCGCGAAGGACGCGATGGATGCGGGCAAGACCAAATATACCGCCCCCGACGGCATCCCCGAACTGAAGGACGCCATCGTTGCCAAGTTCAAGCGCGAGAACGGGCTGGACTATAAGCGCGAGAATATCAGCGTCGGCACGGGCGGCAAACAGATCCTCTATAACGCCCTGATCGCGACCCTGAACCCCGGCGACGAGGTTATCATCCCTGCGCCCTATTGGGTTAGCTATCCCGACATGGTGCTGCTGGGTGGGGGCGAGCCTGTGCCGGTGGAAGCGGGCATCGAAACCGGGTTCAAGATGACGCCTGACATGCTGGAAGCGGCGATTACGCCCAAGACGAAATGGCTGATCTTCAACTCGCCGTCCAACCCCACGGGTGCGGGCTATTCGCGCGAGGAATTGAAGGGTCTGACGGATGTGCTGATGAAGCATCCGCATGTCTGGGTGATGACCGACGATATGTACGAGCATATCGCCTATGCGCCCTTTGAATTCTGCACGCCGGTCGAGGTCGAACCCGGCCTGATGGACCGCACGCTGACCGTCAACGGCGTCTCCAAAGCCTATGCCATGACCGGCTGGCGCATCGGCTATGCGGCAGGTCCGACCAAGCTGATCGGGGCCATGCGCAAGGTGCAGTCGCAATCGACGTCGAACCCCTGCTCGATCTCGCAATGGGCGGCCCTCGCCGCGCTGGAAGGGCCGCAGGATTATATCGCCGAGAGCGGCAAAGCCTTCGAGCGGCGGCGCGATCTGGTGGTGTCGATGCTCAACCAATGCAGCGGCATCGAATGCCCGGTACCGGAGGGCGCGTTCTACGTCTACCCGTCGATCAAGGGCTGTATCGGCAAGACCGCGCCATCGGGCAAAAAGATCGAGACGGACGAGGATTTCGTGACGGAACTGTTGGAAGTCGAGGGCGTCGCGGCGGTCCACGGTGCGGCCTTCGGCCTGTCGCCCTATTTCCGCGCCAGCTATGCCACGTCGGATGAAGTGCTGGAGGAAGCCTGCCAACGTATCCAGCGTTTCTGCGGTAGCTTGACGTAATGCCCTCGGTCGCGATCTTCTGCCGATGATCGAGGCAGAAGATCGCGACGAAATCCTGCGTTCTTTCCACTTTTAGTTGCAGGCGGTGCCGTGCACCCCCCTATCCTCTCTCAGCCCTAATCACACGCCGCACCGCCCGCGCGATGACCGCCTCTTCATCCGTCGGGATGGTCAGCAGCGAAATCGCGCTCCCCTCGGCATGAAACACCGTCTCGCCCCGCTCGTTCGCGCCCTCGTCCACCACCGCGCCGAGCCACCCCATCCCGGCGGCGATGCGCCCCCGGATCTGCGCCGAATGCTGCCCGATTCCGGCGGTGAAGACCACCGCCTCCACGCCGCCCAGCGCCGCCGCCAAGCCGCCGATCTCCATCCCCGCACGATGACAATACAGGTCGATGGCCTCCGCCGCCTGCGCCGTGCCGCTTGCCTCCAAATCGCGCATGTCGTTGCTGATGCCCGATACGCCCAGCAGCCCGGATTCGCGGTACAGCATGTGATGCACGTCTTCCGTGCTCATCCCCCGTTCCAGCAAATGCAGCACCACCCCCGCATCCAGCGACCCACAGCGCCGCCCCATCATCAGCCCGTCCAGCGCGGTGAACCCCATCGTCGTCGCCACGCTGCGCCGGTCGCGCATCGCGCAGAGGCTGGCCCCGTTGCCCAAATGCGCCACGATTACCCGCCCGTTCGCGCCCTCGCCCAGATGTTGCGGCAAGACCCCGGCGATATACTCGTAGGACAGCCCGTGAAACCCGTAGCGGATCACCCCCTCATCCGTCAGTGCGCGGGGCAGGGCGAAGATCTGCGCGAGCCTCGGCTGAGTCCGGTGAAAGCTGGTATCGAAGCACGCCACCTGCGGCAGGTCGGGCGCATAGGCCGCAATCGCATCCACCCCGGCCAGATTATGCGGTTGATGCAGCGGGGCCAGCGGGACCAATGCCTCCAGCACCGCGCGAACCCGTTCGTCGATCAAGGCGGGTCCGGCGAACTCCCGCCCGCCATGCACGACCCGATGGCCCACCGCCACGGGCTGATAGGTCACGAAATCGCTGTGCAACTGCTCCAGCAGCCGTGCGATCAGCCAGTTATGCGTCGCATCCACCGGCAGCGCGTCCAGCGGCGTCGTCACCTCCAGCACCTCGCGCCCCCGCCGGGCGGACAGCACGGGCGCGGACCCGATCCCCGTCACCTCGCCCTTCAGCAGCGGCTCATCGCCCCCCGCCGCCGG
>CALJIU010000023.1 GCA_937974055.1 uncultured Neomegalonema sp.
TGCAACCCCTGCCTCAATAGAAGTCGAATGCCGCCCATACCTCCGCCACCGTCGCATTCATTACGGTGAGACTATCGCCAGACGCCCCGTAATCGATCCGCGTATCGGCCCCCGTCTGTGTTGTCGCCACATCGCGCCAAGTCGTCTGGCCGTCACTGAAAACGATGGAATCGGCCCCGGCCTCGAAATCGGTGATGATGTCCGTTCCATCGCCTTCGCGGAACTTAAAGCTGTCGGCCCCCAGACCCCCGCCGATCGTGTCGTTGCCCGCTCCGGCGGTGATCAGATCATCGCCCCAGCCGCCATACATCCGGTCGTTGCCATCATCGCCGAACAGAATATCGTCCCCAAGTCTGCCATTGACGAAATCGTCACCGACCCCGCCGACGAGCAGATCATTGCCCGCTGCCCCCGTCAGCCGATCATCCCCGGCATAGCCGTAAAGGGTGGACCCTCCCTCCGCAGCATCCAGCAGGTCGCGAAACGCCGATCCCTGCACGATCTCGATGGAGATAAGCGTATCGCCCTCGGCATGGCCGCCCGTGCCGGTGCCGTTATCCAGATCGACGATTACCCCCGCATCCGATGACCAATAGGTCGCCGTGTCGATGCCATCGCCGCCATCCATGAAATCGCCATCCTCGGCACCGCGCAGGATATCATCCCCCGCCCCGCCATAGATCGTGTCGTCCCCGCCTTGGCCGCATAGAAAGTTGTCACCGTCATTGCCAATCAGCAGATCGTCGAGATGCGATCCGCGTACGCTTTCGATGGAGATCAGCACATCGCCCGTGGCATCGCCTCCCGTTGCCGTCCCGGCCTGAAGATCGATGGTTACGGCGCTGGTCGATCCGTGGTAATTGACGCTGTCGATGCCGTCCCCGCCATCCAGAATATCCGCACCTTCCCCGCCATCGAGAAAGTCATCCCCACCACTGGCGCTCAGGATATCGTCGCCGGTCCCCCCGTAGAGAAAGTCACGGTCATGCCCCGCATGGATCGTGTCATTGCCGCCGAACCCATAGAATATTTCAGCGGTGGGCGACCCGATCAGTATATCGTCAAAGGATGTGCCTATGATCGTTGTGGCGTTATCTGAGGGAACAGACATGTCTGGCTCCTTATGAATACTTAGATCAAGTATATCTTGATAAAAATACTAACCCGAATAGGATGTATTGTTCCACAGATGAGTATTTAAAATTGATTTTGAATTAAAGTGATGTTCGGTGTAATTTTTTTGTAGAATTCGTACCGTGCACACCGCCCTGACCGGAGCCTGCCATGAGCGACACCATCCGCACCGAGATTGCCCCCAGCGGAACACTGCGCGTCGGGGTCAATCTGTCCAACATGCTGCTCGTCACCGACCGCGCGGCGGATGGTACGCCTATCGGTGTTTCGCCGGATATGGCAGCGGCCATCGCCGAGCGCCTCGATCTGTCTTTCGAGTATCGCACTTATCCCAATCCCGGCGCGACCGCCGATGCGATGACGGCGGGGGAGGTCGATATCGTGCTTATCGCCATCGAGGCAGAGCGCGCGAAGACCATCGCGTTTGCCCCGGCCTATTGCGAGATCGAGGGTACCTATCTCGTCCCCGCCGGTTCCCCGATCACCCAGATCGATCAGGTCGACCGCCCCGGTATCCGCATCGCCGTTGCCGAGCGCGCCGCTTACGACCTCTACCTGACCCGCTCGCTGCAACACGCCGAGTTGGTGCGTGTCTTGGGCCTGCCGGCCGCCGCCGAGATGTTCGTGCGTGACGGCCTTGATGTCCTCGCCGGTCTGCGCCCCGCCTTGATCGAGAATGCAAAAGCAATCCCCGGCTCGCGGCTGCTGGAGGGGCGCTATACGACTATTCTGCAATCCATCGGCACGGCCACCGACCGCCCGCATGCCGCCGCCTTCCTCGCTGATTTCTGCCGCGAGTCCTGCGTGTCGGGTTTTGTGGCCAGCCTGCTCGAAAAGCACGGGGTGGCCGATAAACTGGCCGTTGCGGGCTGACTCATACCAGGGGCGGAAATCGCCGACCGTTTTCACTTTTCCACTCTGCTCCGGGCGAAGACCCGGAGCCTAGCAGAACCGCGCTCCGCCTATCGGGGTTCCGGGTCTGCGCCCGGAACAGAGCGGTCATTGATCTCCGCCACTGGTATGAGATTGTGGGCCGTCGCCATTTGGTGGGGGCTAGATTGGCGTGTCCGCTATCAGGGCAATCGCTCGAAAAAGTTTTTCGCTGCCCTGAATTCAGGCCACCCCGCGTTTGCCCCGGATAATGCCGGAGAAATCGACCCCCGCTTCGCCCGCCTCGACCATCGCATCGTAAGCGTCGAAGGCAGCGCGACCGAAGGCGACATCGGCACCGCTGGCCTGTGCCGCCTCCATCGCCAGCCCCAGATCCTTGTGCATCAGACCGGCGGCGAAGCCGGGTTTGTAATCATTGTCGGCGGAGGTCGTCGGCCCCACCCCCGGCATTGGCGAATACGTCGTCAGGGACCAGCACTGGCCCGATGCCGCGCTGGAGACATCGAACAGCTTTTGCGGATCGAGGCCCAGCTTCTCGGCCAATGCAAAGCCCTCGGCGACGGAGATCATCTGGATGGCGAGCATCATGTTATTGCAAATCTTTATGCCCTGACCTGCGCCCGCATCGCCGCAATGCACGACTTTCGCGCCCATCGCATCGAGGATCGGCTCGGCACGGGCGAAACCGTCGCCACTGCCCCCGACCATGAAGGCCAGCGTGCCCGCATCCGCGCCCGCGACCCCGCCCGAAACGGGTGCATCGAGCATCGCGAAGCCGTGGCCCTGCGCTTCTTCGGCGAGGATGCGGGCGGTCGCAACGTCGATGGTCGAGCAATCGATGAACAGCGCGCCCGACTCGGCATTGGGAAAGATCGTCTTGCGATAGACCGAGGCGACGATTGGCCCGGCGGGCAGCATCGACAGCACGATATCGGCCCCCTTGACCGCATCCTCGCCGGAGGCGGCGACCGTTGCGCCCTCGATGCCCCTTGCCTTTTCGGTATCGAGGTCGAATACCGCCACTTCATGGCCCGCCCGGACCAGATTGCGGGCCATGCCAGCGCCCATGTTGCCGATACCGATGAATCCGATAGTTGCCATGATCCGCCCCGTTGCCTAATGCCGATGAGTGCAATGGTTTAAGGGGTTGGAAACACGGTTTCCAGACCTGTGTTACATAGAGGGAAAAGTATTGATGAGCGCAGATATTATCGACGGTAAAGCCTTTGCCGCCACCGTTCGGGAAAAAGTCGCGATGCATGTCGCCCGGATGGTCGAAGAGCATAACCTGAAACCCGGCCTTGCGGTCGTTTTGGTCGGTGAAGACCCGGCCAGCCAAGTTTATGTGCGCAACAAAGGCAAGCAGACGGCGGAATCGGGCATGGCGTCGTTCGAGCATAAACTGCCCGCAGATACCGACGAAGCGACGCTGCTGGGTATCGTCGAGCAACTGAATGCCGATCCGTCGGTGCACGGTATTCTGGTGCAATTGCCGCTGCCAAAGCATCTGAACTCCGATCTCATCATCAATACCATCGCGCCGGAAAAAGACGTGGATGGGTTTCATGTCGTCAATGTCGGTCGCCTCGGTGCAGGGCTGAAATCGATGGTGCCTTGCACGCCGCTTGGGTCGCTGATGATGCTGAAAGACTATCACGGCGATCTGTCGGGCAAGAATGCCGTGGTTATCGGGCGCTCGAACATCGTGGGTAAGCCGATGGCGCAATTGCTGCTGGGGGCGAATGCGACGCCGACCATCGCACATTCGCGCACCGCCAACCTGCAAGAAGTCGTGCGCGAAGCCGATATCGTCGTGGCGGCGGTTGGCCGGCCTGAGATGGTCACGGGCGATTGGATCAAGCCCGGCGCAACCGTCATTGATGTGGGCATCAACCGTATTCCTGCCCCGGAAAAAGGCGAAGGCAAGCATCGGATCGTCGGGGATTGCCACTACGAGAGCTGTGCGGCGGTTGCCGGGGCGATCACTCCCGTTCCGGGCGGTGTGGGACCGATGACGATTGCGTGCTTGCTGGCCAATACCGTCACCGCCGCCGCCCGCTCCGCTGGCCTGCCGGAGCCGGAGGGGCTGACGGTCTGAGCCTGTGCCATTCAACGTAGAGCAACGCGAGGAAAGCGTCCTGAAGGGCGTGGCGCTCGTGATGCTCTCGTATCTTGCCTTTACGTTTATCGACACCAGCGCGAAGTGGCTGGTGTTGGGGGGGCTGCCCGCGTTGCAGGTGGTCTTCGTGCGCTATGCCGGGCATCTGGCATTGGTAACCGCCCTGTCTTTGCCGAAGATGGGGCGTGATCTGTTCCGCACGAATGCATGGCGTGCGGAGGTGTTGCGTGGGTTGTTTCTGCTGTTGTCGACGGTGCTGAACTTCAACGCGGTGAAGTACCTGCCACTGACCTTGACGATGACGATCTTTTTCACTGGACCCTTGTGGGTCTGCGCCCTGTCGATCCCGCTATTGGGTGAGAAGGTCGGGCCGAGGCGTTGGGCGGCGATTATCGTCGGGTTCGTGGGTGTCTTGATCGCAACCCAGCCGTGGAGTGCCGATTTTCACTGGGCCATTTTCCTCGCGATGGGGGCGGCGCTGTCGGCATCGTTCTATTTCATCATCACGCGCAAGCTGGCGGGTGTTGATTCGACGGCGACGCAGCAATTCTATTCATCCGCCTTGGCAACGGCCCTGATCGCGCCGTTTGCATTGGGCGATTGGACGTGGCCTGCGGAGGCGTGGGGATGGGTGGCGTTTTGCCTGATTGGGTTCTTCGGCTGGGCGGGGCATCAGATGATTACCATCGCTCATCGATGCGCGCCTGCCTCGACATTGGCACCGTTTTCATACGCTCAGATCATCTATATGACCGCGTCGAGTTGGATCATCTTCGCCCAACCGCCGGACCGTTGGATCGTCGCAGGGGCGCTGGTCGTCTTATCGAGTGGGTTGTATATCTGGCTTCGCGAACGGCGGCTGTCTGCCGAGAGTTCAGGGGCGGGGAATGTTCCGCGATGATGGTTGCACAAGCTGTTATGTCAGTGACCAAGATTCGACTTTCTTGGAGCGCACATTGGGCGATGTCTCGGCATCGAAGGATTTGAAATGATCGGAGTCGAGATGCGATGCAAAGGCCGCCGCATCGTCGTAGATTTCATAAAGCAGGATGCGATCCGACCTTTTCGTATCGATGCAAATATTGAAGCGATGGCATTTGGGTTCGAGTGCAAGGGTGTCATCAGCTTGTTGACGAATGCGCTTCATAAAGTGATCCACGGCATCGCGCTCGATCTCAAAAACAACCGTGACAACGAACATTGCATTATCCCATATGGTAGCATTTACTCGCCGCTTGGAGCAGGGTGGTAGAATATCCACCCTAATATATCCAATGCCGAAAAAGCTGCATGATTATGATTGAAGAGCATAGCCACTTTTTTGTGGGTGCCAACCTGAACCGACCTGAATGCATTGTCGCACATGGTTCCGGGTGGCTTTTTGCCCCTTGCTGGGCGAAAAGTGGTGGAATTACAGCTATTTCACCTAGTGGTGATATCCATCATATACTCGCGGAAATATATGATGACGGAATCGAAATTCCGTTGCGTCCGAATGGAATTGCACTCGAAGATGGTGGTACGTTTATTATTGCGCATATGGGACCGGAAAAAGGGGGCGTTTATCGCCTCGCGCCGGACGGGTATGTCAGCCTAATTACCAACCGTGTCGAAGGGGAGCCAATTCTGCCGGTTAATTACGTAACACGCGATAATAAAGGGCGTTATTGGATTACGGTTTCCACGACCGCTGTGCCGCGCTCGGATGATTACCGCCCCGGTGCGTCATCGGGCTTTATCGCGCTTCACGAAAACGGGCAGACCCGAATCGTTGCAGATAAGCTCGGTTATACCAACGAGTGCCTGCTGTCGGCGGATGAGCGCGTGTTGTGGGTGAATGAGACATTCGCGCGCCGCCTGACCGCCTTTGATATAACCGATGAAGGGCTGACGAACCGGCGCACGGTCGCGCAGTTTGGATACGGCACTTTTCCCGATGGGTTGACGGAAACCGAAGATGGGTCGATCATCGTAACCTCGATTGTTTCTAACCGTCTGCTTCGCGTCTATCCGGATGGTCGAATCGAGACGTTGATCGAAGATGTGGATCCC
>CALJIU010000024.1 GCA_937974055.1 uncultured Neomegalonema sp.
CCCGGCCTGTTGGGGCTGGTCATCGGCGGGTTCAGTATGCTCGGCGAATACGGCAGCCGCTTCGGCCTCGCCGGAGCGTTGGGCATGGTCAGCGTGCTACCCGCATGGTTCACCGCCTATGTCTGGCTCGCATGGCGCGACGGGCACGCACCGGGCATGAAGCCGCGCGTCAAAGCCGCCCTCGCCGCCAATTTCGCCTCGCTGGTGATCTTCCCCGCGATTATCATGCTGCTCGCCATGACCGGCCAGTACACCGAGATTTTCGCGGCGACCGACGCGGCACAGGTGGCCGTCACCGCCGGGGATACCGGCGTCGATCTATCCGGCCCGCCCAGCCCGCGCGATGCCTCCATCGCCGCCGCCGTGGTCGCCTTCCTGCTGGGCCTCGTGTTCATGCCCATCCTCGCCGCACTCTTCGCTTGGGTCGAGCGGCGGCTGGCTCCACGTCAATAACTATACTGCTCGAACACCTTATTGATATCGCCGCCCCAATCCCCCTCGTAGCGGTCCAGCAACTCCCCGGCCAGCGACTGCTTGCGGGCCACCACATCGCGCAGCGAATTGAGGAAATGCGCCTCATCCCGGTCAAAGCCTGACGCCTTCGCCCGTGAATGCAGCCCTGTCGTCGCGATCTCCAGCAATTGCGCCGCTACCTCATGCACGGGCCGTCCCGCGACCTCGGCGTGCAGGCCCAGCGCGGGCACGGTATTACGCAGGTCCAACCGCTGTTCTTGCGTCCAGTCCTTGCAGACGTCCCACGCCGCATCCATTGCCGAATCGTCATAGATCAGCCCGACCCAAAAGGCGGGCAACCCACAAATCTGCCGCCACGGCCCCCCATCGGCCCCGCGCATCTCGATGAATTTCTTTAGCCGCGCTTCAGGGAAAATCGTCGTCAGGTGGTCGGCCCAATCCGACAGGGTCGGCTTTTCACCCGGCAGTCCCGGCAACTTGCCATCGAGGAAGTCACGGAAAGACTGCCCCGCGACGTCGATATACTTCCCCTCGCGATAGATGAAGTACATCGGCACATCGAGGGCGTAATCCACCCACCGCTCAAAGCCCATGCCGTCCTCGAAGATAAAGGCCGGGATTCCCGCCCGCTGATTATCCACATCGCGCCAGACTTCGGAGCGGTACGACAAAAACCCGTTCGGCTTACCGTTCAGGAACGGCGAGGACGCAAACAGCGCGGTGGCGATGGATTGCAGCGCGAAGGCGATGCGCAGCTTCTTGACCATATCAGCCTCGGAGCCGAAATCGAGATTCACCTGAATGGTCGTGGTGCGGAACATCATGTCCAGCCCCTTCGACCCCACGGTCGGCATATAGCGGCGCATGATGCCATACCGGCCCTTGGGCATGACATGCATATCCTCGCGCGACCATGTCGGCGCGGCCCCCAGCCCGATGAACCCCGCCCCGATGCGGTTGGCGATCTCGCGCACTTCCGCCAGATGCTGGTTCGTCTCCTCGCAGGTTTCGTGGATCGTCTCGACCGGCGCGCCCGACAGCTCCAACTGACCGCCGGGCTCCAGGCTGACATTCGCCAAACCCTTTTGCAGCCCGATCAGCGTGTCACCCTCGGTCACGGGATTCCAGCCGAATTCATCCCGCAGGCCCGACAGCATGGCGAGGATGCCGCACTCCCCTTCATAGGGCAGCGACGACAGGTCGGATTTGCGATACCCGAACTTCTCGTGCTCGGTCCCGATCCGCCAGTCCTCACGCGGCTTGCAGCCCGCTTCGAGGTACTGGACCATCTGGTCGCGCGATTCTATGGGGCCGCCGCCCTCTTGTGGAATAGACATATGGCTCCCCCGGTTCTCCCAGAGAACTAGGCGGGGCCGCGAAACAAGGCAAGCGCGAAGGGCGTCGTTTACGGTAGTTTGAACCGGCGGATCAGCGTCCCAAGCTGCGGTTCGGGGCGGCGGGCCGTGCCCATATGGTGACCATCTCGCCCTTGCCGGTGCGGGCCTTTGCCAGCCGCGCGTGCAGCGCATCCATCCGCATCCCCGGCAATCCCGTCAGCGCATCGAACAGGGCATCGGCCCCTTCGGCCCCCAGCGGCAGCGCCACGGGGGGGCCGTCATCGGTATGCACCATCAACGTGGCGACCTCGCCCCGCGCGAACAACTCGATCCGGGTCGCATCATCCAGATTCACCTGCACATTGGCCAACGACCCCACATGCAGCACCCGGCGCTCCTCGACGAACAGCTTGCCCTGCCCCTCGCCGGTCTTCGACAGCGCCCGCCGCACCGCCACGCGCACCCACACCACCCCCGCGACCCCCAACGGCGCGCCCAGCAGCACACTCAACCAGTTGAGGCTGAAATTCGGCAGCCCCACAATCCACAACGCCGCCAGCGTCACGGCGGTCGCAATGCCCACCTCGCCCCACCGCTTGAGGAAATCGGAGGCCTCAGGCCGAATCATCGCGGTGCTCTCGCATAGGTCAGGTAATGCGGCACCCGATCCTCGCGCAGCGCCTTCGCCTCATAGCGCGTACCCGGCCAATCGGCCCACGCCTCGCCCGTATCCGACACCAGAGTAAAATCGGTCCGCCGCGCCAGATGCTCCCGCGTCCATTCGATATAATCGGGGGTATCCGACGCCACCCGCAAATGCGCGCCATCGGCCAGCAACCGCGCAAAGGCGTCGAGATTTTCGTCACTGATAAACCGCCGCTTATGGTGCCGCGCCTTCGGCCAAGGGTCCGGGTACAGCAGGAACGCCCGCTCCACCGATCCCTCCGGCAGCGCATCCATCAGGTCGCGCGCATCCCCATGATGCACCCGCACATTCGGCACCGCATCCGCCTCGATCTTAGAAAAGCACGAGGCGACCGCGTCGAGGTAATGCTCGCACCCGATCAACCCGACCCCCGGATTGGCCCGCGCCTGCGCCACCAGATGCTCCCCCGCGCCAAAGCCGACCTCCAGCCACAGCGCGCGCATATCCTCGCCAAAAATCGCCGCGCGAGTCAGCGATCCGGGCGGCGTGTCTTCCGGCAAGGCGGCGTAACGGTCACGGCGCGAATCAAAGGTTATGCGCTTGCCCCCCCGCAACCGCGAACCCCGTCGACCGTATAGATTACGCCGCACATCATTGGATACTTCATCAGACACAGTAAAAAACACCGTAAACCGCTAAAAACGAAAATAATACTCTGGACATAAAAATTACCGAAACCCCCATATGCGATCTTCTCCTTCAACGAATTGGCTCATTTGGCGAAGGACAAGAGAATCCGATGAAACGACCAAAGCTTCCCTCTCTATTCCGCAATCTGCGTCGCACGTCGAGTGGCTTCCGCAAAGACACCGCCGGCGTCACGAGCATTGAATTCGCCTTCATCATCGGCCCCTTCCTCGCCATCACGCTTGGCACGATGGAAGTGGCGATGGTTCACCTGATGCGCTCCTCGGTGTCAAACGCCGTCGAGGGGGCTGCCCGCCCGATCTATACCGGCGCAGCAGGCTGCGCAACGATCGACAGCGTCAAAGACGCGATCTGCACCCGCATATCCATGAAAAGTGCCCAAGGTTGCAAAGCGAATATCAAGGTCATTCTCGAAGAACTCAGCTCTTTCAACGGCGGGCGAACCGATGCCAGTGCCGATTTCGAATCGATCACCGATGCGGTCGATCCCGGCGGCCCCGAATCCGTGATGCTGCTGCGCACATATTTCCGCTGGAACATCATGTTCCCGATGCTCAGCGAAACCTTGGGCGGCGATAACGGGCATTTGCTCCTATCCGCCAGCACCGCTTTCAAGAACGAACCTTTCGGGGCAAACACAGGATGTCAGAACCCATGATTACTAAAAAATCATACGCCAACGCTGCCGCCCTCACCGCCCGTTTCCAGCGCGAGGAATCCGGCATCGCAGCCGTCGAATTCGCGTTCATCGCACCTCTGTTGGCCGTCTTCCTGCTCGGCACAACCACCGCGACACAGGGGCTGTGGGCACACGGGAAGGTCTCGCAGACGAGCAGTGTGATCGGCGATTTGATCGCGCAGGAAAACGAAATCGATGACACGATCTTCAAATCGATCATGGATGCCGGTCCCATCCTCATGGAACCCTTTCCGATCAATGATCTCAAGGTCGAGGTGACGGCGGCCATCGCCTGCTACGACGATCCCAGCAAAACCGAAGGCAAGCGCCCCGAAATATTCGTGGCGTGGAGCAATGGCTGGAAAGACGGAGCGCTGGTCGATGGCAAGCAAAAACCCGGCGATGCACTGACCGACGCTCCGAAACAGCTATCCATCGAGGATAGCGACTACCTGATCCGAACGGTCGTGACCTATACCCACGAACCGACGATCACCAGCAAGGCAGGTCACGATGTCGAGATGGAAGAATTCGCGTATCACCAACCGCGCGATAACAAACCCATCACGTACGAGCAGAAAGAGGGCAAAGACCCAGTCGATTGCGACGATCTGATGAATCGCTAAGGCGAATTGCGGATGAATCGCTATGACGCCCGGTAACTCGCCGCGCGGCTAGACCATTCTGAATTTCATACGGATCAACAATCGCACCAAGACGTGTGCGATTGTTGATGCTCCGTGGTTCACGTAAAACGCAATTCGCTCTAAGCGACAGAAGAGGGGGGAGGCGGAAAACCGTCTTCCCCTTTTTCCGTCGAGGGACTAGACACGGGAAGAACAGTACCGACCGCCGAACGAAAGCCGTGCCATGACCTACATCGTCACCGACAACTGCATCAAGTGCAAGTACACCGACTGCGTGGAGGTCTGCCCCGTCGACTGTTTCTACGAGGGCGAGAACATGCTCGTCATCCACCCCGACGAATGCATCGATTGCGGCGTGTGCGAGCCGGAATGCCCCGCCGACGCCATCCGCCCCGATACCGAACCGGGGCTGGAAAGCTGGCTGGAGATCAACCGCAAATTCTCCGAAATCTGGCCCGTCATCACCCAGCAGAAAGACCAGCCCGCCGATGCTGAAAAGCATGACGGCGAAGAGGGCAAGTTCGAGAAATACTTCTCCGAAGCCCCCGGCAC
>CALJIU010000025.1 GCA_937974055.1 uncultured Neomegalonema sp.
TCGGGCTTGCCGTCCTTGAGGATTTCCTCGCGGATATCGGCATCCTCGTCGAACAGCGAGCGAACGTCGAATTCAGCGGCTTCAGCCGCCTCTTCCTCGGCGCGCAGTTCGGCGATGGACGTACCCTCGGCCTGCAACTCGGCTTCGTCTTCCGAGCGGGCGACGTTTGCCGTGACCGTGACCGTGACTTCCGGGTGCAGTACGACGCGAATGTCGTGCAGGCCCAGTTCCTTGATCGGGCTTTCCAGCTCGATCTGGTTGCGGTTCACCTTGTAGCCGTCGGCGATCAGAGCGTCGACCACATCGCGAGGCGTGACCGAACCGTAGAGGTTGCCCGTGTCAGAGGCTTGGCGGATCACGACGAACTTGTGTCCCTCCATGCCCTGCGAGCTGGCCTTGGCCGCCTCTTTCTTCTCTTCGTTCAGCTTTTCGATACCGGCACGTTCGGCCTCGAAGCGGGCGAGGTTCGCCTTGTTCGAGCGCAGCGCGCGGCCCGTGGGCAGCAGGTAGTTGCGGGCGTAGCCGGGCTTGACGCTGACGACTTCGCCCAAAGCACCGAGTTTCTCGACCCGTTCAAGCAGGATGACTTCCATGATGCGCGCTCCTTACTTGATGACGTAGGGCAGCAGGGCGAGGAAGCGGGCGCGCTTGATGGCTTTCGCCAGTTCGCGCTGCTTCTTCGCCGAGACAGCCGTGATACGGGACGGAACGATCTTGCCGCGCTCAGAGATAAAGCGTTGCAGCAGTTTCGTGTCCTTGTAGTCGATCGCAGGCGCACCATCGCTGGAGAAGGGGCAGGATTTGCGACGACGGAAGAAAGGGCGGCGTTGTGGTCCGGCCATCAGGACTGCTCCTCGGTCTTATCAGCGGCGGGCTTTTCAGCCGCAGGCGCTTCGGTGGTTGCGGGGGCGGCATCCTTGGCTTCTTCGGTGCGCGCCGGGCGATCATCACGGGGCGGACGCGCACCGCGACGTTCGTCGCGCGCGTTCTTGCCCTGCATCATCTGGCTGGGGCCTTCCTCGTGCTCTTCGACGCGGAAGGAAACCGTGCGCATGACGTTTTCGTTCAGGCGCTGCTGACGCTCCATTTCCTGCACGGCGGCAGAGGGCGCGTCGAGCCGGAGCATCGCGTAATGCCCCTTGCGGTTCTTGTTGATCTTGTAGGCCATAGGGCGCAGGCCCCAGTATTCATGGCCGATGACCGTTCCGCCGTTCTCGGTGATGACACCGGAGAACTGCTCGATCATGCTTTCGGCCTGCGCGCCGGATACATCCTGACGTGCGATGAACACATGCTCGTAAAGAGGCATGGTACTTCCTTTCATGCGACGGCTTCAAAGCACGGGGGCGATTCTCCTCCCATCCCGTACACGAGAGTTCCGTCACGAACATCTGTCGGGAGAAGAAGCGCTGCCATACCGACTGCCGCGCCACGATGCAAGCGCGAAAGGATGCTGTATTTCGATTCCCCTTGCATGGCGTGTCTGTTTGGAGTACCGCCGCCGGACTTCACAGGCGCGCTCCGGGTGAGCGGGGGAGACATCCCCGTCCCATCCACCGGTGTCCGTTCCCTTTGGAATGGATGACAGGCGTGCCGAGGACGAACCGGAAAAGGAAGACAAATCATGGCACTGCCAGATTTCACCATGCGCCAGCTTCTGGAAGCAGGCGTTCACTTCGGGCACCAGACTCACCGCTGGAACCCGCGTATGGACACGTATATCTACGGCTCGCGCAATGGCGTTCACGTCATCGACCTGACGCAGACCGTGCCGATGCTGCACACGGCCCTCGTCGCCGTGCGTGACATGGTTGCCAAAGGGGGCCGCGTGCTCTTCGTCGGCACCAAGCGCCAGGCGCAGGAGCCGGTGGCACAGGCCGCAGAGCGTTGCGCCCAGTACTACATCAACCACCGCTGGCTCGGCGGGATGCTGACCAACTGGCAGACCGTCTCGAAATCCATCAGCCAGCTCAAGGCGCTGGAAAGCGAGATGGAAGAGGGCGAAAGCGGCTATACCAAGCGCGAGCTTCTCAGCCGTCAGCGTAAGCGCGAAAAGCTCTCCCTCGCCCTCGGTGGGATCAAGGAGATGGGGTCGATCCCCGACATGATCTTCATCATCGACACTAACAAGGAAGATCTGGCGATCCTCGAAGCCAAGCGCCTCAAGATCCCCGTGGTCGCGATCCTCGACACGAACTGCAACCCTGAGGGCGTCGATTACCCGATTCCGGGCAATGACGATGCATCGCGCGCGATCACGCTGTACTGTGATCTGGTCGCCGCCGCCGCGCTGGACGGTATCTCTGTCGCCGCCGGTGCCTCCGGCATCGATATGGGCGAAGCGGACGATCCGATGGCCGAAATGCTGCCCCCAGAGGGTGCCGAAGCCGAGGCCGCGCCCGCAAGCTAGGGCTGCCGGACCGACCCTTGAAAGCATATGACGCGCGCCCGATATGGGTGCGCGTACCCCGACAATTATCCGCCAGCGGCCCAAGGGCGCGCTTGGCCTTTAGATGAGGAGGATTCACCTCATGGCGATTACCGCTGCAATGGTGAAGGAACTGCGCGACAAAACGGGCGCAGGCATGATGGACAGCAAGAAGGCGCTGACCGAAAACGATGGTAACATGGATGCGGCAATCGACTGGCTGCGCTCCAAGGGTATCGCGAAAGCCGATAAGAAGGCCGGGCGCACCGCCGCCGAAGGTCTGGTCGGCGTGTCCGCCAGCGGCACTGTTGGCGCCGCCGTCGAGGTGAACTCCGAGACGGATTTCGTGGCCCGCAACGCCGAATTTCAGGAAATGGTCGGCGAAATCGCCGGTCTGGCTGAAAAGATCGACGCGACCGGCCATGACGTGATTGCCGCCGTGCAATCCGCGACCGTGCCATCTTCCGGCAAATCGGTCGAGGATCACGTCAAGGACAAGGTCGCGACCGTGGGCGAGAACATGAATGCCCGCCGCGCCGCGCGCCTGACCGTCGAGCAGGGTGTCGTCGCGTCCTACGTTCACAACGCCGCCGCCCCCGGCATGGGTAAGATCGGCGTGCTGGTCGCGCTGAACTCCACCGGTGACGCTGACAAGCTGAACGAGCTGGGCCGTAAGGTCGCGATGCACATCGCCGCCACCAGCCCCGCGTCGCTGGATGTCGACGATCTGGACCCCACTCTGGTCGAGCGCGAGAAGAACGTGCTGACAGAGCAGGCCCGCGAATCCGGCAAGCCCGATGCCGTCATCGAAAAGATGATCGGTGGACGGATGAACAAGTTCTATCAGGAAGTCTGCCTCACCAAGCAGGCCTTCGTGATGAACCCGGATCAGAGCGTCGAGCAGGCCGTCGAAGAGGCCGCCACTGCGATGGGCGCACCCGTCAAGATCGAAGCTTTCGTCCGCCTCGCCGTCGGTGAAGGCATCGAGAAGGAAGAAGAAGATTTTGCGGCGGAAGTCGCGAAGACGATGGGTGGCTGAAGTCCATTCCTAATCTCGACGAAAAAGCCCGCCCCGGCAACGGTGGCGGGCTTTTTCTTGTTTTCCTGCGGATGAAATCATATGTTGATTGCATTGGAGTCTGGAAGGATTGCGCATGGCGAGTATCACGGTCAGAGACATCCCCGATCCGGTCAAGGAACGGTTCCGCGCTCGTGCGAAGGCGCATGGACGGTCGATGGAGGCGCATTTGCGCAAGATTATCGAGGAGGAAGCGAATCTGGCGGCAGGCCGCGAGGAAACTCTCGAAGCCATAGCAGCATTTGCCCGTGAAAATGCGGGTTGGGGTGGTGGTAAGCGTTGGAACCGAGACGACGCATATGATCACAGAAGTGGAGTATTCGATCACGAAGATGAAACGCGGTGATCTTTCTGGACACAAACATCGTTCTGTACGCTTTCGGTCATAACGATGATATTGAGCGGTCTGCGATGGCGCGTTCCGTCTTGTTTGGCGCATCGGTCAGTGTACAGGTCTTAGCCGAGTTTTCATCCGTTCTATCGCGAGGCAATAGGCGGAGTGGGATTGAACCAAACCCTTGGACGCAGATCGATACCGCCGTGGCATTGCTTTGCGGTATGCTTGAGCGCGTCGTACCACTCAATCAAGACGATCAGCGTTATGCGCGCCGGATCGCCGATACCAACAATCTCAGCTATTACGATGCCCAGATCATCGCGGTTGCCGTGCGAAATGGCGGCACGGTCCTGTTATCCGAAGACATGAATCATGGCCAAGTCATCGACCGTCTCGAAATCCGCAATCCTTTCCTTTGACCTCGCCCTTGTACGCGATAGATGATGCGGTCAAAGGCGCGGGCATCCCGCGTCCATCACTATGACCTGATGAGGGGGACTACCCATGGCTTTTGAACTTCCAAACCTGCCCTATGCCCATGATGCGCTTGCCGCTGGCGGAATGTCCGAGGAAACGCTGCAATTCCACCACGACATCCACCACAAGGCGTATATCGACAAAACCAACGAGATGATCGCGGGTACCGAGCATGAGGGCAAATCCCTCGAAGAGATCATGGTCGCCGCCTACAAGGCCGAGAATACCGGCCTGATGAACCAGTCGACGCAGGCTTGGAACCACATCCAGTTCTGGAACTGGATGAAGCCCAATGGCGGCGGTGCGATGCCCTCCGAACTCGAAGCCCGTATCAAGGACAGCTTTGGCACCGTCGAGGAATTCAAGAAAGCCTTCCAGCAGGGCGGCGCAGGCCAGTTCGGCTCAGGCTGGGTGTGGCTGACGCTGAACGGCGACAAGCTGTCGATCCTCGCCACCCCGAACGGCGTGAACCCCGAATGCGTGGGTCAGACTTCGCTGCTCGGCTGTGACGTGTGGGAGCACAGCTACTACATCGACTTCCGCAACAAGCGGCCTGCCTATCTCGAAAACTTCCTCGAAAAGCTGGTCAATTGGGAAAACGTGGCCGAGCGCCTTGCGAAAGCGGGCGCGGCCTGAGCGGGACCGACCCATGACGCGAAGTCGGCGTTATCGGTTAGGGGCACCCCTCCCCCCGCTTGCGGGCGGGGCACTGTGCAACGGAGGCTGGGAGGGCGGCATTTCTCCACACGAACAACTGTTCGAGTTACAGACGCCGCTTTCCCCCCACCCCGGCCCTCCCCCGCAAGCGGGAGAGGGAGAAGAGGCGCTTCGAACCGATCAGAAGGAACCCGTATGACTTCGGAAAAGGGCGCCCGGTTGGGCGTCCTTTTTGCGTTGGGGTCGTTCGTCATCTGGGGGGTGTCGCCCCTGTTCTTCGCCTTGGTCAACCATGTCCCCGCCTTTGAGGTGATGGCCCACCGTATCCTGTGGTCCATGCCGGTCATCGCGCTCTACGCCGCCCTGACGGGGCGGTGGGGGGCGTTCGTTCAGGCGGGGCGCGAGGGGCGGACGATGCTGTCGATGGCGCTGGCGACGGCGTTCATCGCGGTGAACTGGTTCTTCTTCATCTACGCGATCCAGATCGAGCAGACGGCACAGGCCAGCTTTGGCTATTACATCTATCCCATCGTGGCGGTGATGCTGGGGGCGATGGTCTTCCGCGAGCGGATCACAACGCTGCAATGGTCGGCGGCGGCGGTCGCCGGGGTTGGGGTGGCCCTGATCGCCGTGGAGCGGGGCGAATTACCGTGGATCGCGTTGGTCGTCGCTGGCACCTTTTCGGTCTATGGCGTCATCCGCAAGACGGTGACGGTCGGCCCGCTGGTGGGGGTGTTGTGGGAGCTGACTATCGCCTCCGGCCCGTTGCTCGCCTATCTGTGGTTCTTCGGCAGCGGGGCATTCGGGCAGGACGCGCAGACGGCGCTGCTGCTGATCGGGTGCTCGCTATTCACGGGCATCCCGCTGGTCATGTATGTCGAGGCGGCGAAACGGCTGAAATTCTCGACCGTGGGGGTGCTGTTCTACATCAACCCGACCCTGCAATTCGTCTCCGCTCTTATCCTCGGCGAAGCCTTGAGCCTGCCGGTACTGGCCGCGTTCGGCATCATCTGGCTGGGCGTTGCGCTGTATTGCTACGACCTGATGCGGCGGGCCTAAACTAATGCCATCTCGACCGCTTCCTCCGGCGTCTTTGCGACCGAATAGAACCCCTTGAACCGCTCATGCATGAAGCCCTGATCGGTGAAATGGTCGAACAGGTCCAGCAACCGCGTCCAGTACCCTTCGGTATCGACGAAGACGAGGGGCCGCTGGTGGATGCCGAGTTGCCGCCATGTCAGCGTCTCGATGGTTTCATCCAGCGTGCCGGGGCCGCCGGGCAGTACGATGAAGGCATCGGCGTTTGCAAACATCACCTTCTTGCGCTCGTGCATCGTCTCGGTGCGGATGAGGGTGGTGCGCGGATCGGTCTTGCCCTCATGCATGGTCAGCACGCCGGGCACAACGCCGATGACCGCGCCCCCCGCATCCAGCGCCCCCCGCGCCGTGGCGCCCATCAGGCCAGCATCCCCCGCCCCATAGATCAACCGCGCCCCGCGTGAGGCAATGGTCCGGCCTAGCGCCTCGGCAGCGTCCCGATACGCAGGCTTCGCACCGGGCGAGGAACCGCAATAGACGCAGATGGTGGGTTTGGCGGTCATGGGGATGGCTCCATTCCGGTGAAATTCGGCGGTCGTAACGGTCGTCATGCGGGCCTCCCATCGGGAATATCGCATGAATATCGGACCTTCACCTCCCGACGTCAATGCACCCCGTCGGGCCACAGCACCACGCGAACGGTGCGCATGAGGATGAAGATGTCCAGAAGGACGTTGAAGTTCTTCACGTAATAGAGCTAAAATACTTAACTTATTACTGTTCAAGCCTATGTATGTCAAATTTGGTAAACTAATTAGTTGACCAACATGACCTTTAATGTTGTTTTTATTTAACGCAAGCTTTGTAAGACTTTGGAGTTTTGCCAGCGGCCTTATATCTTCCAACTGATTACTTTCTAGACTCAAAGAGGTTAGATTTATTAATTTACTGAGTGGCGATAAATCTACAATCTTATTTTCATCCAAGCTAAGCCCGGTTAATTGACTCATCCCTTCTAATTCAGCCAAATCCGATATTTGATTTTTAGATAAAGTTAACACATTTAACTCTACTAGTGCTTTGAGTGCTGATATTTCCGCTATTTCATTGGATGCAAGCCAAAGTTTTTTCAAGCTAACAAGGTTTGAAAGCGCGGATAGATCATTTATCTTATTATTCTCAAGCACTAAATAATTGAGTTCTACTAAACTCTTTAATGCTGAGATATCACTAATACTATTTTCAGAAAGCCACAGCTCGTTTAGATTAACTAGACCACCTAACACAGCGATATCTGATATCTTATTTTTACTTAACCCCAAACGCTTTAAACCCTTTAGGTCTTTAAGAGGCGCAAGGTCACTTATACTATTTTCATTTAAAGCTAAATAAGTTAGCTTTTTTAAATTTTCGATTCCATCCAAGTTGGTGATTTGTTTTTTTCGGCAATTTAACTTCTCAAACTTGTTAAGCCTTTCCAGCGTTGCTTTTTCTCCCCTAAGTACAGCCTGAACACAAGAGTTTAGGTTTTTATCTTTAAACTTTATTTCTTGAGACTCATCGGAATGAGCTACCCCTACTAAAGAAAAACCCATAAGAAGTATCGTTATACTTTTCTTAAGTAATTCTCTAAATCCTAAATTCATAAATATCTCGCAAGTCTAGTTATCTGTAAACGGCACCGTATTTGCAATCACATAGAAGCTAATACTAACCCACAAAGTTTTTTTATCCAAAAAAAAACCGACTTTCGTCGGTTTTTTTATTAACACTTACTAATCAATTTGGAAAATTAATCCATCCATTTGTGATCTAGCAACTGACCAAAGCTAAGTGCTGCATTACCAGCGTTACGATCTTTCATCGCAAAACCAATCATTGGAAGACCAGTATCGTTTTCACCAGGAACATGCATACGTAGGTGACCACTTTTCTTACCACCTTCGATATCAGTAAGAGGATCAAGTTGAAGCTCATTGTCGCTCTTCAGAACAGTATCACCAGCAGA
>CALJIU010000026.1 GCA_937974055.1 uncultured Neomegalonema sp.
GCTACGCGCGGCGTAGGCGTCGTAGCGCAAGCCCCGCCCGGTCAGCGTCGCATCCACCTCTGGCGCGGTCAGCGTTCCCGCCGCCGTGCCCTTGGCTGAAATCTTCCCATCCAGCGGCACCCCGGCCAGCCCCTCGAAGGCCGACAGGTCATCCGCCTCCACCTGAAACGCCACGTTCAGCGCCTTGGCGGCGATGTCGATATCTCCCGATGCACTCGCCACCGCCCCGGCGGCGATGACGGTTGCCGAATCGAGCCGGACCTTCTGTTCCGACTGATTGAATGCGCCTTTCGCCTTTACCGTCGATGCCCCGGCGAGCAGGTCATCCAGCGCCGCATCCCCGGTCGTCACATTCCGCGATTCGACGTCGATATCGAACGGTGCGAACCCGCTGGGTGATTGTTGGATATCCACCGACCCCGCAACCGCGCCAACCGCATAGACGCCATAGCGCAGACCCTCGGCATCCACCGTCGCGTTGACTTCGGGGGCCGTAAAGCTGCCCTTCGCGCTGCCTTTCGCCGTCACCGCCCCGGCGACCTTGGTCCCCAACAGCGCGGTCAGTCCATCCAACTCGCTCGCATCGACATCGAAGGTCAGGTCCATCAGCCGCGTGCCGACATCGACGCTGCCCTCGGCCTTTGCCTTGACCGTCGCCAAATCGGCGTTCAGGTATTCCAGCATCACCGCCGGTCCCGCCCGGTCCAGCGTTCCCTTCGCATTCAGCGACGGCTTGTCCCCAATCAGCGCGTCAAGCGCCGGGTCGCCGGTCTTCGGGTTCACCGCCGACACGTTCATCTTGAACGGCGCGGCCCCCTCATCACCGGGCAGCATTTCGATATCCAGATCGACCGCCTCGACCGAATAGGTGTCGTAGCGTAGATCACGCGCCGACCCCTTTGCCGTCACGAAGGGCAGGGCGAATGGTCCCTGCGCCTTGCCCGCGATATCGACCGACCCGTCCAGCGGTTTGCCGACCAGCCCGCTGAACCCGCCCAGATCGCCCGCGTCGAGCGCATAGGTCACGTCCAGCGTTTTCTTTCGCAGATGCACGTCGCCCGTCAGCGACAGGTCGGCATCGGCCAGATCGGCCTCCATCTTCGACAGGCTCAGTAACCCCGTCGCCGTGTCGTACAGCCCCGCCGCCTCGACTCGCGGGGCATCCCCGACCACCGCATCCAAATCCGCGTCCCCCGTCTCGACCCCTTCCAGCGCAGCGGTCAGCGAGAAGGGTGCGCGGCGGTCCTTGCGATACTGCACGCCCCCGTCGATCCGTGCGGATGCGACGGCATAATCCTCGAAGCCCAGATCGGTCGCGGTCGCCTTCACCGTCACCTGCGGCTCCGACAGCGTTCCCGTCAGCGTCGCTTTGCCCTGTGCATCCCCGACCCGCGCCGGTTCGATCAGGCCCGCAATCGCCTCCGCATCCAGCACATCGAAATCGACATTCAGATCGACCGTATCGCCCGGAATAGATACCGTTCCCGATGCTTCGGCTTTCAACACATTGCTTTCAAAGAACCCGCGCTCGATCTGGATCGTCTCCGCCCCGCTTTCGACCAGCAGCAGCTCCAGCACCGCTTCCTCGCCCAGCGCGGCGGCGATATCGGCGTCGGTCGAAGACAGGTTCGACATCTGCGCGTTCAGGAACAGTCGGTCCAGCGTGCCGCCCTTGAAATCCTCCAGCTTGAAGGCCAGCGTCGCCCGCCCATCCACCGGCACCCCGGCGGCCCGCAGAAACGGTCCCAACTCGCGCGCCTCACCCGATAATTCAGCATCGATTGCGCTGGTCGTCAGGTCATAGGCGGCATTGCCATCCAACTGCACCGACCGCGCATCGATCTTCAGCGTATTCAGCGTCACCCGGTTCTCGACCCCATCGAACCGCCCGTTCCCGGTCAGCGACGGCGTCGATCCCAGCGCGCCCTGCAACTCCGCATCGGTCAGCGCCAGCCCATCCGCCGTCATGTCGAACGTAAAGCCCTGCGCCGCCCCGGCGGTATCGCGCTCTTGCGACAGGGGTTGCGAATCCACGCGCAGCACAATCGCATCGGCCTTACCGAAGGACGCATCAAGCCCGGCGACCTTGGCATTCACGTCCAGTTTCGGGGCCGACAGCTTGCCCTGCGCCCGCAGCGTGCCATCCAATTCCGTCACGCTCGCCGGGGCGATCACCTGATTGAATGCGGCGATATCCTTGGCATCCCATGCCACGGTCAGGTCGATATCGTTGGCGGCAACGTCGATCTTGCCCTTGCCGTTCAACTCGAAAGCCGGACTGTCGATTTCCAGCACCTTCAGGTCGTAGCTACCCTTCGACACCTCCGCGAAATCGACCTTGATCAGCGCCGCATCGCCAATCGCCCGCCGCCAATCGGCGGAGGTTTCCTCGCCCGGTTCGATCCGCCCGTCGAATTTCGCCGTGACCAGCCCGTTGAAGCTGGTGGTGCCTTCGCCCTTTGCGACCCCGATTTGCCCGATATCCGCGAATAGCTTGAAGGGCAGCGCATCGGGCGTTCCCTTCGCTTCGAGGTCCAGTTCCAGCGCCTGATCGGGTGGCAAGCTCGCCATTCCCGCGACCAGTCCGCCCGGTTCCTCGTTCGCTTGCAGCTCGAAAGTGATGTCCAGATCATCGAAATCGATGCGCGAGGTCAGCGCGATGCGGTCGCCGGGCCGGTCAGTGCGCTGAACCACCAGATTGGCGTCCTGCACATCGCCGATATCCTTGAACGCCCCCGTGATGGACGCCTCGATATCCTGTGGCAGCAATCCGCCCTCGATGCGCAGCCGGTCCACTTTCAGCACATCGATGCTGATCGGCACGGGTGGGCGTGGCCATGCAAAAGCGACCTGCGCCTCGTCGGCGGGCGGGTCGCCCCGACCGATGGGCGCACGCAGGATCGCGATTTCCTCCGCACTCAGCGCATCGAAGGTGAAGCGCCCGCGCAGCAGGGCGGTTGGTGACCAATCGACCAGCATATTCGACGCATCAAGCCACACCCCGTCGCTGTCCTTGATCTGCAATGTCGAGATCAGCGCGAACCCCTCTTCGGGCTTCGTGACTTCACCGAGGATGATCTCGAATTCCCCCGGCGCATTCACTTGCTTCACCGCGTATTGCAGCAGGTCGTTCCACGCTTTCTTGGTGTCCCAGAACGCATGGGCGGGGGCGGGGGCCAGTGCGAGTGCAGCCCCGAAGGCCGCCGCCGTGACCGTGCTGCGAACGCGCGAAATGGCCTGTCGGATCATCAAAATGCCTGCCCGATGCTGAGGTAAAACTGGAATACGTCGTCTTCGTCGCGCTTATCGACCGGGAACGCCACGTCGAGCCGGATAGGACCGACCGGGCTAAAGTACCGCAGCCCCAACCCGCCACCCCAGCGCAGGGTGCCGAAATCTTGGAAGAACTCGTTCGTCACGGTGCCCCCGTCGATAAACGGCACCACGCCGAAATTACCGAAGCGCATCCGCACTTCCGCACTGGCACCGAACACGCCGAGCGCACCGATGGGCGTGCCGTCGCTGTCCAAATCATTCACGAATTGCGAGGCATAGGCCCGAACGGACCCCCCACCACCGGCGAAGACCCGACGGTTGACCGGGATATTATCCGCATTGTCGCTGAAGATCTGTGCCGCGCGCGCGCGCAGGGCGAGGATGTATTTGGCGTTGCGGTCGATGGAATAATAGGTCGACGCCTCCACATCCGTTTCCAGAAACGCCGTGAATTCCTCGTCGAATACCCCGGCCCAAGGTGCGCCCTTGGCGTTGATCCGGAACCCTTCGGTTGGGTTCAGTAGGTCATCGGTCCGGTCATAGACCAGCGATCCGGGGACGCCGAACAGATAGCTGTCGCGCGTTAGCCCGTTATCGCGGGTCTGCGCCGCCTCGACCCCCAGCCCCAGCGTGCCGACCAGATAGGGCGACAACCGCTCCTCAATCCCGATACTGCCGTTCAGGCCCGTCGCCTCATAGGCTTCGCGGTCTTCGTGGAAGATTTCCAAACCACCGATCAGGTCGCGGCTGGTGCGTACCCAGCGCGGTTTGCGATAATCAAAGCGTAGCCGTTGTTCTTCGAGCGATACGTCAAGAACCGCCTTCAACGTCTCGTTCTGGCCGAATAGATTTCGATCTTCCCATGTCAGGATTCCACCGGGGCCGTCGACGGTCGAGAAGTTGAGCGCGGCGGTGGCCTTGCGGTGTTTTGATTCCTCAAACTTGATCGTAATCGGCGCTTCAAACCGCCCCGTTTCGCGCCAGTTTTCCGGCGGGTTTTCGGGCAGGATGATGGAAACCGCATCGAACAGGCGCGTTGCCGACATCTCGCGCTGCACGGCGGCGATTTCGACCCGCGAGACGGGCGCGCCGCGTTCCCAATCGACGAAGGATTCCATATACTTCTGATCGACGGTTTTCAGCCCCTCCAAGGTTACGGGACCATAGGTGGTGTACGGGCCGGGCGCATAGGTGGTGCGTACATCCAGCGTGTTATAGTCGAAATTCGCCTCCGCCCGGCGCTTGCCTTTTTTGATATAGGGATACCCGTTGCGCCCGAAGATTCTGGCCGCATCAGCCTCTGCATTGACCACCGCACGCCCTTGGGCGGGGCCGCCGACATTGACGCTGATCGCGTCTTGGACGCTTTGTTCCATCAATGGATTCAATGGCGTATCAAAGGTCGCTAACTGCCGCGCGAGGGCGTAGCGCGGGCCTTTGCGGACGTCGATCTTCACCACCGGCGTTCCCACCAGCTCGTCGCCGGTCACTGACGCTGGAACCGGGGCGAGTCGTTCGACGTCGGTGCCCGCACCTTCGTCAACATCCGCCCGCGCGACCACGGTAATCGTCGCCTCGCCCTCGTAATATCCTTCGGATTTCAGCGCCCGCTCGACGATGGCCTTGTCGGCGGCGGCCCGTCGTTTCAGCAGGGCGACGCTGGGCGGCGGTTTGTCCTGCAATCGGTAGATTCGTGCGGCCCCTTCGAGGATGCCCTTGATCCGCTCGTTCTCCGCTGTTTCATCGACCGTTTCGCCCACGCCGAGGCCGGTGATCGTGATATCGTAGTCGATCCCCGCCTCTTCGGTCGGGTCCACCCCGAAAACGGGTGCATCATCCCCGAACAGCAGATTCAGCCCCGGTGCATTCCGCACGGAGGAGGGGACCGACGAACAGCCGACCAATCCTGTCGTTAGCGCAAGAATCATAGCAGCCTGTGAAAGCCTGCTCTGCGAGCGTTGCTCCGGCATATCGGTCCTGCCCGCTATTGAGATTGTTAGCGCCAACATACCGTAAGACTACGCTGTACTGTCAACGTCTTAGGACAAAGCACTGCACGCAATTGCGCGATGGTATCCGCCTAGGCTCAATCCGTTGGTTTTAGACGGGTTTTTTGAATGCATTGATGTGCTGGTTATCGCTGGAATCCTTGTAAGGACCCCTCCGCAGATAGGCCATATCAATGGCGACGGTCACTGACCGCTCTGTTCCGGGCACAGACCCGGAACCCCGATAGGCGGAGCGCGGTTCTGCGAGACTCCGGGTCTTCGCCCGGAGCAGAGTGGAAAATGAAACCGGTCGGCGATTTCCGCCACGGGTATCAGTCCACATCGACTGGTATCGGGTCGATCTCGGTCAGTTTATACCCTTCATCGAGCCAACCATCGGTACCTTCGCGAAACCAATGCACGTTCGTGTAGCCCATCGCCCCTGCACGTTGGGTCGCGTTCCAGCTCATCCAGCAATCGGCGACACAGAAGAAGACAAGCGCGCGATCGTGGTCGCCGTCGGTAAGTTCTTCCAGATTATCCGCGAAATAGCCTTGCATCGTCTCCGTCAGCGTGCCGCGCCCCACTTCGGGTAGCCAGACGGCGTCGGGCAGGCTCATGCGTTGCGTCGAGACGAGCCATGTGCCGTCGAGTTCGTCATACCGCGATTGCGCCGCGCCAAAGACGTCGATGCGTATGGCCCCCTTCAATGCCGTCACGTCAGCCGCTGAAATCCGCTTTGCACCCGGCACGTCATCCGGGGTTGGTGCGCGTTGGCGTTCGATGCGGTAGCCGGTTTTTGCGTGGAATAACTGCGGCTTGCGCGCCACCGCTTCCGCACTGGTTTCCGCCATTGCGGGCAGGGTCATCAACGTCAGGCAAAGGGTGAGCCGCGCGATCATGGCCGTATCGCCACGCCCCAAGGGTACCGACCGACCTTGATGGTCTTGACCGCCTGAAGGCTGTCCATATCCACTACCGTCACGTCACCGGACACCCCGTTCGTCGTGAACAGTTTGCTGCCATCGGGCGAGAAGGCGAGATGCCAGACCCGGCGACCCACGAGGATGTATTTCTTCACCTCGAATGTTTCCGCGTCGATCACGGCGATATGGTTCGAGGGGCCAAGCGCGACGATTGCAAGTTTGCCATCGGGCGAGAACCGCATTCCGACCGGCTGCACCCGTTCGGGGCGTACGCCCTTGATCTCGAAATCGATCTTCGCGATTTCTTCCTGATCCTCGACGGTGAAGACCGTGATCGTCCCGCCGATTTCGGATGTGACCCACAGCCGTTTGTCATCGGCGGTAAATTCCGCATGGCGCGGGCGCGAGTCGACCAGCGTATTTGCGAATATCTCTTGCGATTCCGTGTCGATCCAATGGGCCATATTGGTCGTTTCGGAGGTGGTGACGGCGATTTTTCCGTTATGCGAGACGGCCATGCCCTCCGGCTCGATCCCCACCTGTATCTGCGCGACCACCTTGCGCTCGACGGTATCCACGACCGTCGTGATCGCATCGTCCTCGTTGGCGATATACAAAAGCCGGTCGTCGGGATGCAGGGCGAATTGTTCCGGGTCTTCGCCAGAGGGCAGATCGTGCAGGATCTTGCCCGTTTCGGGGTCCATCACCTGCACCGTGTCACTGTCTGAGGCGCAGATATAGAGGCGGCTGTAATCGCGCGAGAACGTGATTCCCCGTGGCCGCTCGCCGGTATCGTAGGTCTTGATGACCTCCTGCGTTTCGATGTCGATAACGCTGACGGTGTCGTCCTTTTCGTTCGTCACCCACGCTTCCGCCGCGATGGCGGGAACGGCGAAACTGGCGAGAAATACGGGCAGAAGAAAACGCATTCGATCAATCCTAGAAGGCGGTGCAGTCGGTTTCGGCTTCGTCCTGTCCCAGCGTGTCGAGTTCGCTGACCCGATGCAAGTACCCCTCAATCGGAGCCTGCGCAACGACCGCGCGGGAATGGACGAGGGGGATGGGCTGACGCATCTGGCCATTCCACGCGCGAAACGTGGCTTTGCGCCCCTTGAAAGCGGCCAGTTCAAAATCCTGTGACAACATGTAGGCGCGCAGGGTTGCCGGGTCGGCGGATTTCGTGCGGGTCACCGCCTCGCCAATCGCGCGCAGGCCCGCCCAGACGCCGTAATCGTCGCTTTGCATCCCGCGCCCCGTGGCATCGGCGAACCGCTTTTGTAGTTGCGCGGCCCCCCATTGCTCGATCACCGGCGACCACGCGACGGGCGTGATGCCTTCGCTACCCGCGACCGGACGGGGCAGCCATGTGTTATAGAGGACGTAGCGCGCCCAATCGCCGATCTCATCGGCCACCAGCACCGCGTCGTAATCCTTGCCTTGGGTGAAGACCGGCACTTCCTGCGCCGCATTCCGACGCATATCCGCATCGAAGCGCCAGATTTTCTCTTCCACGATCTTCGCGTTGAACTTGGCGGCGGCGGCGCGCAGGGCGGCGGCATATTCCTCGTCCCCCGGTCCCTCGCCCGAAATCAGCAGCCAATCGGCCCAGCGTTTCTTGACCAGAAACTGCGTGACCGCATCGGCCAGCATCGACCGGCTCGGTATGGTGTGCAGCAGGTTCGCGCGGCAGGCATCGCGCCGCAGGCGGTCATCCGGGGCCGTCCCGTTCAGGATCAGCGCGTCCTTTGCGTTTGGATGATCCGCCAGCGTCAACAGGTCGTCTGCCGGGGCATTGGCCACGATCAGGCGATGCCCGTCCGCCAGTGCTTTCGTGATTGCATCGCTGAAATCGTCTTCGACACCAACGACCACGGTATCCAGCGTGTAGGTATGGCCCAGAAAACGCGCGGTCGCGGTATTCTCGAACAGCGCCAACTCGGCCCCCGCCCGGCCCAGATCATCGGGCACCGCGTCCAGAACCGACAAGGTCGGCGGACGCTGTACCTGCCGCTCCAGATACAGCACGCTCACATCGACGGCGTGGGCGATGCCGGTCGATGCGCCAACCGTTGCAGACAGTGCCGTCAAGAAAATGCGCAGTTTTTGAAATGACATAAGCGTTTCCATCGATCCAAACCTATCGCATGATAGCGATATCGCCGCGAATGTGGCAATTGACTGATGCTGTAGCAATGGTCGCATGGTGTCCGACGTGACACTGTGGAATCATTCGGGCTGAAAAATAACGGAGGATTGCATGGGCACACTGCTTAAGACGATGATGGCGCTGGGGCTGGTCGTGACGACCACACAAGTGCTCGCCCACGGCGATGTTGCGCCGCAGCCGGTCGATACGGCTGCCTTGCCCGATCTCGACGATGAATGGCCGGAAGAAAACCCGTACCGCGATGCGGACGGCGAGGTGTACGCCAAGGCCATCGAAATCGGAGCATCCGGTTACAACCAGAACTGCGCACGCTGTCACGGTCTCGAAGTCGTCTCCGGCGGTCTGGCCCCCGACCTGCGCTACCTTTCCGCCGATTGGGAAGGCGATGAATGGTATGTCGAGCGGTTCGTGAATGGCTATTCGCAGAATGGCGTGACCAAGATGCCCGCCTTCGGTGAATTGCTCGGTGGCAAGGCCGCATGGGCGATCCGGTCCTATGTCGAGACGCGACCCGATGATGGTGCGCTCGATGAATTCGCCGATCGCTTGGGCGAAATTCGCGATGATCTGGACAAGAAGGCACAGGCGGTCGAGGACGGGTCTGATATGGCCGATTTCGAGACTGAGCTGGCAAGTTTGCGCGAGGAACTCGACGAAATCGCCAAGCAAGTGCCCTCCGGGTCCGGGGCCGAGATGGCCGATTCTCCTGCCTCGCGTGCCGTTGCAATGCTCGATGGATCGCCGGAAAGCCTGACGAAAGCGACCGAAACGCTGACCGTCGGTCTGTCTGCGGCGGAGTAACGGAATGCGGCGCGCACTACACCGCATGGCGGCGTTCTCACTTCTCCTGTTCGCCGGGGAAGTGGCCGCCGCCTGCAAGGATTACGTGCCCGGCCAACGCCCGCAAAACACGGCGCGTGAGGATGTCGGGGCCGATTACGACAAGATCATCGACCGTGGATGGATGGAATTCGCAGTCTACGACGATTTCCCTCCCTATTCCTTCACCAACGATGGCGAACAGGAAGGCGTCGATATCGAGATTGGACGCCTGATCGCGGAAGAACTGGGCGTCGAACCGCGCTTCATGGTCGTCGCGGCGGATGACAACGTCGATAACGATCTGCGCAATTTCGTCTGGAAAGGCCCTTTGGTAAATGGGCGCGTCGCCAACGTAATGCTGCATGTCCCTTATAACGAAGACATGGCCTGCCGGAACGATCAGGTCGTTTTCACCGGTCAGTATTTCAACGAGCGCATCGGTATCGCATTTGATCGCGAGACGTACGAGGATGCGCCGACCCCGGCCTATTTTCGCTATGATGTGGTTGGCGTGGAAAACGACAGCCTCGCGGATTTCTACCTCAGTTCCGCGTTCGGCGGCCAAGTTCGCGATAAAGTGAAGAGGTTCCCGACCTACACCGATGCGATGGGCGCGCTCAATGATGGTGATTTCGGCGCGGTCGTTGGCCCGTTGATTCAGCTACAATACGGCGCACGGGCCAACTCCGACAGGATTGGCCTGTCCGACATGCCGCTTCCTGGCCTTGCGTTGGGGGAATGGACATTGGGGGTCGCGGTTAGACACACCTATAGACAACTCGGCTATGCTGTGGATGATGCTATCCAAGCGGGACTGACCGATGGTCGGATTGCTGCGATATTCGAAAGATACGGCCTGATCCATCGCGCACCCGATTGGTAAGGCTATACGGTCGAGGAGAGACCCGATGCAAAAGACCCTGTTCGCCGCGTTTTTGATCGCCGCCACCCCCGTTTTCGCAGCGGATAAGCCGAACAGGATAATCGATGGTCCCAAAGTAGTAATCGATGATCCCTACAAAACGGGAATGCTCGGATATCTCCAGAAGGAAATCCTTGGCGACCCGGAACAGATCGCCCTCGATCCCCGCGTCAAAGTGCTGGCACCGCATTCCGCCGAAGACAGCTTTCATGTCCCGATCACCATCGACGCCCGCGAAATCGGCGATGTCGAGCGGATTGCGCTGTTCGTGGATTATGGTCCGATCCCGCATATCCTCGATTACTACCCCGGCGAGGCCGAGCCGTGGCTTTCCTTCCGCTTCAAGATCGATCAAGCAACACCCGTGCGCGCCGCCGTCCAAACCAAGGACGGTGCATGGCACTTGGGTGGTGCCGCTATTGACGCAGCGGGCGGTGGCTGTGCGGCCCCGGCGGCGGCCTATGCCTCGGATGATTGGGAGGAACGCTTGGGCAAAGTGCGCGCTCGCATGTGGCCCAATTCGGGCCGCGTGCGCGTGATCGTGGATCACCCCATGGATACGGGTCTGGCCGACGGCATCCCCGTCTTCACCATTCAGGCGCTCGACTTCAAAGGCTTGGACGGCAAGAAGATGGCCCGCATCGAATTGCACGAGCCGGTGAACGAAGATCCGACCTTCTCGCTGCGTTTCGCTCAGGGCGCATTGAAGGCGCCCATGCAGGTCAGCGGTCGTGACAATAACGGCAACGAGATTGAGGCCACGATCCCCTATAACGGCGCGATTCGATGACCCTTACCCGGCGCACGGTTCTGGCGACCGGACTGGCGGCGACCGCTGCCCCCCGCGCATGGGCGAAACCGCGCCTTGAATACGGCCTGAAACCGGTTCAGGTGGCCGATGGCCTTTGGATGCTGGAAGGCTCGACCGAGTATTTCAACTTCGAGAATGGCGGCAACATCGTCAATGTCGCCTTCGCCGAAACGGATGCGGGCGCTGTGATTTTCGATAGTGGGCCTTCACGTCGCTATGCCGAAGAACTGCGCAAAGTCGTGACCGAGATGATGCCACGCGGTGTTGCGGCGGTAGTGAACTCGCATCACCATCCCGATCATTTTCTGGGCAATCAGGTGTTCTCTGACAAGCCGATCCACGCCCTTGAGGAAACAAAGAAGCAGGTCGTGCTGCATGGCGACAGTTATGCGGATAATATGTACCGTCTTATCGGCGACTGGATGCGTGGGACTGAGCCTGTGCCGCCGAATACCATGCTGACCAGCAATGATCTGACCATCGGTGGGCGTTCTTTCTCAACGGTGCCGCTGGGCGGTCATACGCAGGCTGACCTGATGATCCTTGACCGCGCAACCGGCACGGCACTGACCGGCGATTTGGCCTTCCTCGACCGCACGCCGACCACACCCGATGCCGATTTGCCCCGCTGGCGCGAATCGCTCGACTACATCGCCTCGCTCGATCCAAAGGGCATCGTGCCGGGGCATGGTTCCTTCGATACCGAGGGCCGATCATTAGTGCAAACGCGCGCTTATCTTGACTGGCTCGACGGCGCATTGACCGATGCGGCGGAGGAGGGGCTGGATATGGTCGAGGCGATGCAGATTGAAATGCCCGATGAATTTGCCGCCCTTGGCGCACAGCCCCATGAATTCGAGCGCAGCATCTCGCACCTGTTCGGCGATTACGAGAAGGCTGCCTTGCCAGAGGTTAATTGATCCGTTCACGGCTGCATACCTGTAGGGGCGCGTTTCTCGTCGCTTGCGGCGCGTTTCTTCTGTCCCTTTTTCTCACCATCATTGCAACCGCCGCCCCCCTCGACCGTGATGCGCTTGCCCTCAAGATCGAACCGCCTTTCGAGCTGGGCGAGCAACTGACTGAAACCGGCATCTGGTCGATCCGCGACCGCAGCGGTCTGGATGCCGGATACATTTTCGAGACGGAGCCACTCGCCCCCCTGCCGGGGTTTTCTGGTGCGGCGATCAACGTGCTGGTTACGCTCGACCGCGATGGCGCGTTCCTCAAGGCCGAGTTGCTGGAGCATAACGAGCCGGTTTTCGTCTCCGGCTTGGGCGAAGCCCCGTTCCACGAATTCATGCGCCAGTATCGCGGGCTGTCGATCTTTGACACCATCAGCGTCGGCGTTCCGTACGGCGCGGGGGACCGCGAAAGTTCAGGTCAAGTTTGGCTCGACGGCGTTACCAAGGCCACCGCTTCTGTTCGCATCGCTCACGAATCCATCCTCGCCGCCAGCCTCACCGTCGCGCGCGAACGAATGCAGGGCTTGGGCAGCGGCCCGCCCGTCACGCCGAAGCGCGGCGATGGCCCGTCGCTCAACTGGGCCGCACTGGTCGAGGACGGCATCGCCCAGCGACGGACCATCTCGAACACTGAATTGCAGGCGTCTTTCGTCGGGACGCTATGGGAAGATGATGACGAGGTGGCGCTGGCCGATCCTGACGGCGTCTATCTCGATTTGTGGGTCATCGATATCGGGCCGGACGCGATTGCGGCGGCGGTGCTGGATGCCGAAACGCTGGCGGCGCGCACGGCGCTGATGACCGTCGCCGACCACGACGAGCCGCTGTTGCTGTTGGCGAATGGGCGGCACGGGTTGGTGTCAGAGGATTTCGTCCGCAACACCGCGCCCGACCTGCTGCTGGCCTCGCAGAACGGATTGCCCATCGCTCTGCGCGACGCAGATATCGAGGTGTCGTTGGCGCAGGGCGTGCCGGATTTCGACCATGTGATGATGCTGCGCACCGATCGGCGGCTGGGCTTCGACCCGACCCGCGATTGGGATCTCGCGATCCGCGCCATTCGCCGTCATGGCTCTTTCATGCCCGAAATCGGCATCCGCGAATTTACGGCGACCCAAAGCACGCCGGTCGCTTTTTTCGATACGCCGGTCGTGCCGGTGCAGCGGCCTGTCTGGCTCGAAAGCCTGCTCGACCGTCGCGTCGATCTGGCGGTTTTGGGCGGATTCATGCTGCTGCTCTTCGCCGCGCTCGGCCCCGGTCAACGCTGGTTCGCAGGGCTTCGCCAGTATCGCCCTGTTCGCCTCGCGGCCTTGGCCTTCGTCGCGGTCTTCATCGGTTGGTGGGGACAGGGGCAGCTCTCCATCGTCACCGTCATCGGTACCCTGCGCGCGGCGGTGGAAGGCGGCAGCTTTGCCTTCCTGCTCTACGATCCCTTCTCGCTGGTCATCTGGGCCATCGCGATCCTCGGTTTTGTGCTGTGGGGGCGCGGCCTGTTCTGCGGCTGGCTCTGCCCCTATGGCGCGTTGCAGGAATTTGCGCATTGGGTTGGCCGCGCCCTGCGCATTCCGGCATTGCGCGTGCCGGAGCGATGGGATCGGCGGCTCAAGGGCGTAAAATACGCCGTGCTGGCGCTGCTGATCGCCACCGCGCTGCTAGCTCCTGCCCTCAACGATACGCTGGCGGAGGTCGAACCCTTCAAGACGGCCATCACCGTGGGTTTCCAGCGTGAATGGGGATACGTCCTCTACGCCGTCGCGTGGCTGGTATTGGGGCTGGTATGGTTCAAGCCGTTCTGCCGCTACGTCTGCCCCTTGGGCGCAACGATGGCAATTGGTGGCTGGCTTCGCGGACGTGATTGGATACCGCGCCGCGCCGAATGCGGTAGCCCGTGCCAGCTATGCAAGGTGCGCTGTGAATACGATGCGATCCGAAAGGATGGCCGCGTCGATTATACCGAGTGTTTCCAGTGCCTCGATTGCGTGACGATCCACGACGATCCCGCGCAATGCGTGCCGCTGATCCTCGCAGCGAAGCGGGGCGGGGCGGCATGACTCTCACCCGGCGGCGCGCAATGGCGGTGGTGGCTGTATCGGCTATCGGTGCATCCGTACTGCGGACGGAGACGCAGGTGGTCGAGCGTTTCCGCGCGCTGGGGGCTGAGGCGACCTTGACCGTGATCGGTGACAAGCAATCCGCCGAAACCGCACTGCGCGCCTGTCGTGCCGAGATTGCGGCGGTCGAGCGGGTGTTTAGCCTGTGGAACGCTGACAGTGAATTGGCCCGGTTGAACGAGGCTGGCCGCATCGCCGCCCCCGACCCTCGCTTCATCGAATTGGCCACCCATGCGCGTGCGATATCGGCTGCGACCGGGGGCGCATTCGATCCAACGGTGCAGGTTCTCTGGCAAGCCCTCGCGAAGGGCGAAGACCCGGCGGGCAAGCGCCCCCTCGTTGGCTGGCGCGGGCTATCGGTAAAGCGCACGGGGATCGCCTTCGACCGCCCCGGCATGGCGGCGACCTTCAACGGCATCGCGCAAGGCTACGCGGCGGATCGGGTCGCATGGGTGCTTGCCACGCATGGCTTCCGGGCATCCTTGGTCGATCTCGGTGAGTTCCGGGCGGTTGGACCACATCCTGCGCGCCCGTGGCGTATCGGCATTCGTGACCCAAACGACGGCGGCCTCGCTACAACGCTCGAAATCGACCGGGAAGCCGTCGCCACCTCCGAACCCGCTGGCACGCGCATCGCCAAACATCCCCACATCTTCGACCCACTATCGCGAGAGGGCGAAGGCTGGCGATCCGTCACCGTTCTCGCGCCACAGGCATGGCGTGCCGACGCATTATCCACGGCAATCGCCGCCTCACCTCAGGGGGATGCCCGACGACTGCTCCGCCGGGGTGGAGCGAAACGGGCCGTTCTGATCGGAAGCGATGGTGTCGTGCGAAACTGGCGATCTGATACCGTCACCTGAATTAGTAGAGCGCCCGCTCGTATTTCCAGTTATCCGCGTCCGGCGTCACCGTTTCTAGGTCGTAATCATCCGCGATCAGCGCCTGCGCCGTCTCGTCCCCCGCCAAAGCCGCTTTATCGATCATGGCCCGTCCTGCCGTATCGTTCTGCTCGACACCCCGTCCGCGTAGTAGGTCTAGACCGTAATTGAACATGCCGATATGATCCCCGGCCTCCGCCGCGCGTCTATCCCATGCCGCCGCCTTGTCGGGGTCTTCGGGTGCACCGAGGCCGTTATCCTCCATCCATCCCATCCACGTCATCGCCTGCGTGACGCCCTGTTCCGCCTGCTTTTCAAGGATGCGGCGTGCGGTTTCGTAATCGCCGGATTTCGCGGCCATATAGCCATGCATCGACCCCATCGGGTCGATATGGCCCTGTTCCGTCTTGCGCGCGAAATATTCGAGCGACAACTCGTCAGGGTTCAGCATCCCGCCGCTATCGTCCTCCGCGAAGGCCATATTCGCGGGTAGCAATACCGCTATCAAGATCATCCACCGCATGTTGCAACCTCCATTTGTCCGCTCATGCTACAATATGACGCCGATATGGCAACGTGACGCTTTGCGCACTCGCGTTCTGTCGTATAGCGTAACCGAGTCAGTGGGTGAAACACCCGCAAGCACACAATGAACCGGCCACAAGGCTGGGTACCCTAGGAGGAAAGGTTCCACATGCGTATACTCATCTCTGCCATGGCGCTTGCAGCGTTTGCGGCAACTCCGGCTCTGGCCGAAGTCACGATGGATGACATTGCAAACGATCAGTCGATCACGACACAGATCGTTACCAATGGCATGGGTCGCGATCTTCAACGCTACAGCCCGCTCAAGAAGATCAACCGCCACAACGTCAAGAAGATGTACCCTGCATGGGCGTTTTCGCTGGGTGGCGAGAAGCAGCGCGGACAAGAAACCCAGCCGCTCGTCAAGGACGGCGTGATGTATGTCACCGGTTCCTACTCGCGCATGTACGCGATCGACGTGAAGACTGGCGAGGAAATCTGGCAGTACGACGCGCGCCTGCCCGAAGGCATCTTGCCCTGCTGTGACGTGGTCAATCGTGGCGCGGTCATGCTGGGTGAGAACATCTATTTCGGCACGCTCGACGCAAAGCTGGTCGCCCTGAACGCGAAGACTGGCGATGTCGTCTGGCGCAAGAAAATTGGCGATTACAAAGCGGGCTACTCCTACACCGCCGCCCCGCTGATCGTCGATTCCAAGCATGGTCCCCTCATCGTCACGGGCAATTCCGGCGGTGAATTCGGTATCGTCGGTGCCGTCGAGGCCCGCAACACCGAAACCGGTGACATGGTCTGGCGTCGTCCTGTGATCGAGGGTCACATGGGCGAACTGCTCGGCGAAGAAAGCACCATGACCGGCGAGTTGAACGCGACTTGGCCCGGCGACATGTGGAAATCGGGCGGTGGGGCCACGTGGCTCGGCGGTTCCTATGACGCGAAGACCAACACCATCCTCATGGGCGCGGGTAACCCTGCTCCGTGGAACAGCCACCTGCGCAATGCGGGCGAGCCGACCGATGGTCACAAGGGCGACAACCTCTACGCCGCTTCGCGCATTGCTCTCGACCCCGATACGGGCGAGATCAAGTGGCACTACCAGACTACGCCGCGTGAAGGCTGGGACTATGACGGCGTCAACGAAGTCGTCGGCTTCGACATGGATGGCAAGCGCATGGCCGCCACCGCCGACCGCAACGGCTTCTTCTACGTCATGGATCTGGAAAACGAAGGCAAGCTGCACGGCGCGACGCCATTCGTGAAGGACATTTCGTGGGCCGAGAGCATCGACCTCGAAACGGGTCGTCCGAACTTCGTCGAGGATAACCGCCCCGGTAACCCCGCCGATGCCGCCGATGGCAAGAAGGGCAACGTGATCTTTGCGGTTCCGTCGTTCTTGGGCGGCAAGAACTGGCAGCCGATGGCCTACAGCCAGCGTACGGGCCTGTTCTACGTGCCTTCCAACGAATGGGGCATGGACATCTGGAACGAGCCGATCACCTACAAGAAGGGCGCGGCCTATCTGGGCGCGGGCTTCACGATCAAGCCGCTGTTCGAGGACTATATCGGTTCGCTCAAGGCCATTGATCCGAAGACCGGTGAAACGGTGTGGGAATACAAGAACAAAGCCCCACTCTGGGGTGGCGTGATGACCACCGCTGGCGATCTCGTCTTCACCGGCACGCCCGAAGGCCAGTTCAAGGCATTCGACGCCAAAAGCGGTGAAGAACTGTGGAGCTTCCAGACCGGTTCCGGCGTCGTCGGTCAGCCGATAACGTGGGAACAGGATGGCCAGCAATACATCGCCGTGGCCTCCGGCTGGGGCGGCGCTGTCCCACTCTGGGGTGGCGAAGTTGCCAAGACCGTCAAGTATCTCAACCAAGGCGGTTCCATCTGGGTCTTCCGCCTGCCGGATGAATACGCCGCAAACTAAGCACCTCCGCGCTTAACTTGTGGGATGTTTGAGCGATGACCCCGGCAATGACATTGCCGGGGTCTTTTCGTGCCCGCCGTCCAGTTCTCGGTTAGGAAGGCGCTTCTTCGACCGCCCCAGATTGATTTCGTGATTTTACGATGACGATCCGGTGCGCTGTTTCTAGGATGCTTCCGAGCAAAGCGATGCCATTGCGGATACGGGTTTTCAGCAACCCGTTGACGTGGTTTTGACCGCGTCGCCGTATAAATGTCGCAGGGCTTTTCCAGTCATGCGGATTTGGCCAGCCGCCCATGAAAATGCCAGAAGGTGTCATCGAAAACATATCATTTCGTGTCCGGCCTTCCTCGCTCCGGCTCGACCCTGCTGAGCGCGATCCTGCGCCAGAACCTCCGCTTTTCCGCCGGGATGTCCAGCCCGGTTGCAAGCCTGTTCGAGGGTATCGTCAGTCAGGTTTCCGCTGGCAGCGAGCTATCGCGGATCGTCAATGCCGAACAACGCGCCCGCATCCTCACCGGTCTTTTCGACAGCTACTACGCGGATAACCCCGCCGAGATCGTCTTCGATACCAACCGTGCCTGGACGGCCCGTTTGCCGGAACTCATGCGCCTTTATCCC
>CALJIU010000027.1 GCA_937974055.1 uncultured Neomegalonema sp.
TGGTTTCCGGCGGTCATCATGTAGGCGATGGGCAGGCCGCGCCGCTGCATGGTTAGGTTTATCGCGATGTTGGAGGATTGGGTGAGGATGGCGACTCCGGTTTCGGTTCGAGTCGCGCCGTGCTGATCGGGCCAGAGGGGCGCGCCGTCGAGGTAGTTGATGAGGCCATAGCAGTTGGGACCGATAATGGGCATGGCCCCGGCGGCGTCGAGCAGGGCGGCGTTGCGGGCGATGCCGTCTTCCGTCTCGCCAAAGCCAGAGGCGAAGCACACTGCGCCGCCTGCGCCCATCGTGGAGAGCGCGCGGACGATATCGACGGTGGCGTCGCGGTTGACGCCGATCCATGCGGCATCAGGGGCGTGGGGCAGGGCGTCGAGCGAGGGATAGGCTGGGACGCCGTGGATATCGGGCTTGGTCGGGTGGACGGGCCAGATATCGCCGTCGAAGCCCGCTTTGAGTAGCTGTTCGATGACGCTCGCGCCCCATCCCCCGCCGAAGACGGCGACGGAGCGGGGGCGGAGGAGGCGGGATAGGTCGGGCATATCGGCATTCTCTTCGGCGGAGCGGTCGCCCCGGTCGTGTGGGTGGATTATGCTTGGCCAAGAAATGCGATCAAGGGAAGCCCCATGATGACGGATACCGGGTCTAAGGGAGCTACATGCTGGCGATGCAGTAGAAACGGTGTCGACATGCAACCCGTGTTCGCGATAGGATGTCTGTGTATGTTGCAACTGGAGGCGCGGTATGCGGGTGGTCTGGCTGATCTGTGCGATGTCGATCTGGTCGATGAGCGGTGCATCCGCGCATGGGCGGTGCGACACTTTTCCGACCTATGCCGATGCGGTTCGCCACTGCAATACGTCCCCGCTTCATGTGGGCAAGGCGTTTTGCGGGAGCCACGACCGGGACAAGGACGGTCGGCCCTGCGAATGTAACGAGGGCGGGCCGAAGGCGGATGAGAACGCGTGCAAGTCGAAACGCAAGCGCAAGAAATCATGACGGTTTTTCCGATCTTCCGTCGTGAAGATTGAGTGTTACGGAGCGAGGATAGTTTCGATATCGCGGGCACCGTGGAGAACGCGGATCACCTCGATGGCGTCGACAGTGGGGTGGTAGAAGATGACGTAGGGGCGGACGGGGAAGCTGCGCAGGCCGGGTGGGGGAATGTCGCGGGAGCGGCCTATGAAGGGGTTGTCGGCGATGGTCGTTGCGCAGGTATTGTTGATCGCCTTGACCATCTTTCGTGCGGCAGGCGGGTTGTCGTTGGCGATATATTCGTAGATGTCGAGAAGATCGATCTTCGCGAGCGGGCCATAATCAACCCTGCGCAACACGAACTCCCCGCTTGTCAGCTACCCTAGCTTCCGCTTCTTTCCAGAAGGTGTCCCAATCCATGGGCTTGGCAGGCCCGCTGTCGACGCCTTTCTGGATGGCATCGCGGAGCCATTCGAGTTTTTCGGCCTGTTCGGCCTCATGGGCGTCGAGGAGGGAGAGGGCCTTGTCGATGACTTCCTCGCCGGAGGCATAGGGGCCGGTTTCGACCTTTTCGGTGATGCGGCGTTCGGTGTCGGTGGTCAGTTGGGTGTCCATGCTCGCCTCCTGTTTGTGCCGATCACTATAACGTATTCTGCTGCGGATTTCACCCACCCAGCGGCCTGAGCAACTCGCGGCTGATGATGTGGCGTTGGATTTCGCTGGTGCCGTCCCAGATGCGTTCGACGCGGGCGTCGCGCCAGAAGCGTTCTAGCGGTAGGTCGTTCATCAGGCCCATGCCGCCGTGGATGGCGATGGTCTCGTCGGTGACGCGGGCGAGCATTTCGCTGGCGTAGAGTTTAGCGCTGGCGATCTCGCGGTTGGCGGGCAGGCCCTGATCCAAGCGCCATGCACTGGCCAGCGTGAGCCAGTCGGCGGCGTCGATCTCGGTGATCATGTCGGCCAGCTTGAAACCGACGCCCTGAAATTTGCCGATCTTTTGGCCGAATTGTTCCCGCTCGGCGGCATAGGCGAGGCCCATATCGAAGACGCGGCGAGCGCGACCCACGGCCATCGTGGCGACGGTGATGCGGGTGGCGTAGAGCCATTCGTTCATTACGGCAAAGCCGCCATCGACCTCGCCCAGCACCGCCGTATCGGGCAGACGGCAATCCTCGAACCGGAGGATCATGTTCTTGTAGCCGCGATGGGAGACGCTTTCGTAGCCGTCGGCGATTTCGAACCCCGGATGGCCGCGATCAACGAGGAAGGCGGTGATGCGTTTCTTGGGGCCTTTGGGGGTCTGGTCCTCGCCCGTGGCGATGAAGCAGATGATGAAATCGGCGTGGTCGGCACCGGAAATGAAGTGCTTGGTGCCGTTGACGACCCAGTCGCCGCCGTCGCGCTTTGCCATGCATTTCATGCCGCGTACGTCGGAGCCTGCATCCGGCTCGGTCATGGCAAGGGCGTCCATGCGTTCGCCGCGTACGGCAGGCAGGAGGTAGCGTTCGCGCTGCTCGCCCTCGCAGGCCATGAGGATATTCTGGGGGCGACCGAAGAAATGGGTGAGTGCCATGGAGCCACGGCCCAACTCACGCTCGACCAACGCAAATTCGAGGTGGGAGAGGCCCGCGCCGCCGACTTCCTCCGGGAAGTTGCAGGCGTAGAAGCCCAGTTCCTGCGTCTTTGCCTTGATCGCCTCTGCCACCTCCGGGCGGACGATGCCGGTGCGCTCGACCTCCTGCTCGTGGGGGTAGATTTCCTCCTCGACGAAGCGGCGGACGGTGGAGACGATCATCTCCTGTTCTTCGGTCAGTCCGAACTGCATGGGGGCGGCTCCGTTGATGGTGGTTTGGTGGCCTTCTGTGTGACGGGATCGGCGAAATGGTCAAGCAGCATTTCGTTGGCAGTGCGCTTGACGTTTCGACCGACGTTCTTGGTTTGGGCGACTTCGCCCTTCACTGCGTGCCGGTATCCGGGAACAAGTGCGGTGGTGGCGGATTGGTAGGGCAGTTCAACACTAAACGTATTTGATGGAGACATGGCTATGAGCTTTTTGAGACGCATGGCCAGCAGGGTCGATGACTGGCTCGACCGGCGGCGGATGGTCGAGCGGGGACGTGAAGGGCAGGACGAACGGGTCGTTGTGGTGCCGTATCGTGGCTTTGGCACGGGCGGCAAGGTCTGGCTGCGCGGGTCGGTGGTCGAGGCGGATGTGCTGGACAAACCGTTGATCGGGGGCGGGTTGATCGAAGACCTGTCGGTGACGATGAAGCGGTTCTTGGCCGAGGAGGTGATGGGGGCGACGGTGACGGTGCGCTATGGTGGGGCGTCCACGACCTGCACCACCGATTCTGACGGGTTCTTCTTCGCCGAACTGGATGTTGCGACCGAAGAGGGTTGGCAGGAGGCGACGGTCACGCTGGAGGATTTCGCGGGGCGGACACAGGACGTGGTGTCAGTGCCGGGTGAGTTCTTGGTGCCACCGTCGGGTGCGCGGCTGGGGATTATCTCGGATATCGACGATACGGTGATCCGCACGGGCATCGCCGCACCCTTGCAGAATATCCGCACCATCGTCGAATCAGACCCGGAAGCACGGGTCGCGTTTCCAGGATTGGCCCCATTGTATCGGGCCTTGCAACGGGGGGATGGGCAGGACGTGCTGAATCCGATCTTCTACGTCTCGTCGGGGTCATGGAAGCTGTATGACTTGATCGTGCGATTCAAGGCGCTGAACGGCATCCCCCGTGGGCCGATGTTCATGGATGACTGGGGGCTGGATGAGACGCGGTGGTTCAAGTCCTCGCACGGCGCGCATAAGATCGCGAGCATCGACCGGATTTTGGAGACTTATCCCGATTTAGATTTCATCCTTGTTGGTGATAGCGGGCAGCATGATGCTGAAATCTATACAGAAATAGTCCAAAAGCACGGAGGTCGCATCAAAGCGATTTGGATACGCGACGTTAGCGGTGCCGGGCGTGATGCGCAGGTGAATGAGGTGATGCGCGAGGCGGCAACGGCAGGCGTGGCGGTCTTTGCGGAGGAAGATTTGGCACAGGCGGCAGAGGATGCGGCATGGCGGGGATGGATCACACAGGATGATCTGATGGCCGTGCAAGCTGAGATTTTGGGCGGCGTACAAAGATCGATTTAACCATTCCTCGTGAATAAACGGGTCTATTCGAATACGAGGAAGACCCGATGGCCTATGCAAGCGTCCTGTGGAAAAACGATATCCAAAAGCATCGGCGCGAACCTGATAAGGAAGCGGCCCTGCGCGATGCGACCGGGGCGGCGGGCAAGCGGCCCTTCGCGCTGATGATGGATTACCGCAAGATCGCCAAGGGGCCGGGGAAGCTGACCTTTCAGGAATATGTCGATTATCGGTTGTATGACCGGGCGGCTTTTCCCGATGACGACGCGCGGATGCGGTTTATCTCGGAGCGGATTCACTGGCCGCTTTGCTATCAATGCTCGGACCGGAAATGGGATGCGGCGACCGAGGATAAATGGATCTCGGAATTGATGGTGCGCGAGGCGGGTCTAGCCACGACGCGCACGCTGGCAGTGGTCGGTGGTATGGGGCGCCGCTATGGGCGGACGCCGCATCTGGATAGCGAGGAGGCGTTCGCCGGCTTTATGGCCGAACGGACCGCGCCGGTCTTTGCCAAGATCAATGGCGGGATCGGCAGTGAAGGGGCCACGCGGATCGTACCCTTGGGCGATGGGCAGTTCGATGTGGCGGGCTTGGGCAAGGTCGGGGCGGCGACGGTGTATCGCAACCTGACCGGGGCACCCGCGCCGTACCTGCTGCAAGATGAATTGCGGCATCACCCGGATATGGCGGCGCTGTTCGGGCCGCGCATCGGGACGATCCGGGCGATTAGCTTTGTGGCCGATGGGGTGGTGCATACGCCGATTACGGTGCTGAAGCTGACTGCTGGTGACAATATCGCGGATAACTTTTGGCGCGATGGCAATATGCTGGCGGATATCGACCGCGATACCGGGGTCGTCCGGCGGGTGGTGCGGGGCAAGGGGCCATCGCTGGAGGTGCTGGACACCCATCCCGAAACCGGGGCGACGATGGCCGGGGCCGTGCTGCCGATGTGGGACGAGGTCAAGCGGTTGGCGCAGGAGGTGGGGGCGCTGTATGCGCCGGTGAAATACCAATCGCTCGATATCGCCATCACCGAAGACGGGCCGACGGTGGTGGAGGTGAATACCGGCAGCGCTTTTAACCTGCACCAGATCGCACGGGGGGAGGGGTTTTTCTCGAATGAAGTGCTCGACCTGTTCCGCCGGTGCGGGGCGAAGATCGAGACGACGCGGTTGAAATAAGGCATCTGCCCCTTTCGTTCGGTCGTGTCGCGCTTTAACGTCTCGCCAAATTCCAGCGAAAGAGGCCAGACATGGACGCCCCCAACCCGACATTCGATAAATCGAGACTGCCCAGCCGCCATGTGACCGAAGGCCCGGCCCGTGCGCCTCACCGCAGCTATTACTATGCGATGGGCATGACGGAGGAGGAAATCCATCAGCCCTTGGTGGGGGTCGCGACCTGCTGGAACGAGGCGGCACCGTGTAACATCGCGCTGAACCGACAGGCGCAGGCGGCGAAGATCGGGGTGAAGGCGGCTCATGGTACGCCGCGCGAATTCACCACCATCACCGTCACCGATGGTATCGCGATGGGACACGAGGGGATGCGGTCCTCGCTGGCCTCGCGCGAGGCGATTGCCGATACGGTCGAGCTGACCATGCGCGGGCATTGCTATGACGCGATTGTCGGGCTTGCCGGGTGCGACAAGTCCCTGCCGGGAATGATGATGGCGATGGTGCGGCTGAACGTGCCGAGCGTGTTCGTCTATGGCGGGTCGATCCTACCGGGCAAGCTGGATGGCAAGGACGTGACCGTGCAGGACGTGTTCGAGGCCGTCGGGCGGCATCAGGCGGGGGATATGACGACCTGCGAGCTGGAAAAGCTGGAGCAGGTGGCGTGCCCGTCTGCCGGGGCCTGTGGGGGGCAGTTTACCGCGAATACGATGGCGTGTGTGTCGGAGGCGATCGGGCTGGCGCTGCCGAATTCATCGGGCGCACCCGCGCCGTATGAAAGCCGCGACGAGTATTGCGTGGCATCGGGCGAGGCGGTGATGAACCTGATCGCGAAGAATATCCGCGCGCGGGATATCGTGACGCGCAAGTCGCTGGAGAATGCGGCGCGGGTGGTGGCCTGTACGGGCGGCTCGACCAATGCGGGGCTGCACCTGCCTGCGATTGCCCATGAAGCGGGGATCGACTTCGACCTGTTCGATGTGTGCGAGATATTCAAATCAACGCCTTACTTCGTGGATCTGAAGCCCGGCGGCCAATATGTGGCGAAAGACCTGTATGAAGCGGGTGGCGTGCCGATGGTGATGAAGCAACTTTTGAAGGCTGGGCTGCTGCACGAAGATTGCATCACAGTGACCGGAAAGACCATCGCCGAAGACCTTGAAAGCGTGAGCGATGTTGCGGATGGGCGCGTCGTCTATCCCGTCGAGGCGCCTCTGTCGAAGACCGGCGGTGTCGTGGGCCTGAAGGGCAATCTCGCGCCCGAAGGAGCCATCGTGAAGGTCGCGGGGATGGAGGCGCAGCACCAGCGCTTCACCGGCCCCGCACGGGTGTTCGAGTGTGAGGAGGATGCCTTCGAGGCCGTGAAGGCACGGCAGTACGAGGAGGGCGAGGTCATCGTCATCCGCAACGAAGGGCCGAAGGGTGGGCCGGGGATGCGCGAGATGCTATCCACCACCGCCGCGTTGAGCGGGCAGGGGATGGGCAAGAAGCTGGCGTTGATCACCGATGGGCGGTTCTCCGGCGCGACGCGCGGGTTCTGCGTCGGGCATGTGGGGCCGGAGGCGGCGGTGGGCGGACCCATCGGGCTGCTGAAAGACGGCGACGTCATCAC
>CALJIU010000028.1 GCA_937974055.1 uncultured Neomegalonema sp.
ATCTGCTCAATGGCGGCGGATACCGCACCCTCGTCATCCTTGTTCACGATCAGGGCGTTGAAGCTCATGGGGTGGCTCTCCTTAAGGGTCAGGCGGTCTGTTTTTCAAAGGGTAGTGTAGTGACTTCGGCGGGGCGCGTGAAGTCCGGTGCTTCGACCCAGACGGTGCGGCCCGGCTCCCAGAAATCGCGGTCCAGCATCCCGATGGCGACGTTGCATTCGAAGGTCGGCGACCAGACGGCGGAGGTCACGGTACCGATCTTCTCGCCACCATCGCCGATGATGGTCCACGGTACGCGGCAAGACGGCACCCGTTCGCCAAACACACGCAGGCCACGCACAAGGCGTTGCGGGCTGTCGCCCTCGGCCCGGATCAGGGCATCACGCCCGACACAACCGATGGAGGTCCACGGGTCGCAGAAGCGGCCCAGACCGCATTCATAGGGCGTGTTCTCGCGGGTCATGTCGTTGCCGTAGGAGAGGAGACCGCCCTCGATCCGCTCGATCAGGTTCGGCCCGCCCGCCTTGACGTTCAGGTCTTCGCCCGCCGCGAACAGGGCATCCCAGAGCGGCTCGCCCAGATCCCATTCATCGACATAGATCTCGAAACCGCCCTGCCGCGAATAGCCCGAGCGCGCGACGAAGAAATCATGCCCCTCGAAGGACAGCCACTCGCCCCGGAAAAACTTGATATCGCGGACCTTTTCGCCAAAGATGCGGGACATCAATTCATCGGATTTCGGCCCCTGTACAGCCAGCGGGCTGACATCCGGCTCAAATATCTCGACCTCGAAGCGATAGCCGTAGGCGAGGCCCTTGGCCCAGTAGAGCACATCGCTATCGGCGATGGATATCCAGAAGCGTTCCGGCGAATGTTTGATCGCAACCGGATCGTTCAGCATCCCGCCGCGCTCATCGACTAAGGGAATGTAGAAGCACTGGTTGATCTGCGCTTTGCTAAGATCGCGGGGGGTCATCAGTTGGACCAGCTTCCACGCATCGGGACCGATGATTTCGATCTGGCGCTCGACGGCGACATCCCAGACTTGCACATGCTCCTTCAGATGGGCGCATTCGGCTTCCAGATCGCCAAAACTGGCCGGGAGCAGCATGTGGTTGTAGACGGTGTAGGCCGTAACCCCCGCCGCCTCGACACGGTTGGTGAAGGGGGTTGCGCGCAGGCGGCGCGAAATCGCGAGTTCGGTCATGGGCGTTACTCTGGACAGCGATTACCCGGCATCTGACCTGGCAACGCATTGAATATAAAGGCCCCCGGCGCGTAACCGGGGGGCAGCGAAGTCAGCTATGCCAATGGATGTCGAGGATTTCGGCGCTCTTGCCCTCGAAGTCCCAGACGCGGCCAAAGTCGCGGATGCGACTTTTCAGGCCACGCGCAAGGGTCACGTCTGCCCCCATCCAGTATTGCGAATTGACGATTTTCACATCGTCTTCGGGGTTGCCGCCGGGGATCGGCTCGATCGCGCCGTTGAGGACTTTTGGCACGCCGATGATGCGTTTTTTGCCATCGACCTTGTAGGTCACTTCCTCGCGGCGTGCGCCCAAGAAAGTGCTGACCAGCAGGCGCAGCACGCCAGAGGTGCCACCGGACTGGCCGGAGAAGATCGAGATTAGGGCGTCGTATTGTGCGTCATCCGCCCGCTTGTCGATATAGGCGGCGGCCTTCCAATCGCCGTCGCCCATCTTGCCGGGGATATCCAGCAGCAACGCGACATTAAGACCGGAGATATCCGTGCCCTCGTGATGCCCCTCGTCGATGCGAGCGGCCATCCATGCGTGGCAGTAGCCCTCCGTAGGGGGATGCTTGCCGAGCGATACGACGCAGGGGCAAAACACCTCGCAAGAGCAATTGAGGGCGAGTTCGCCGGTGAAGGACCAGTCGGGTTTCTTGGCCATGTAATGCGTATCCCTTTTTTCCGGGGGTTCAGCTTTCGCGTTCAAAGAATAAGACGATGCAGTCGGCGACTTCGGCTTCCAACGCCATCACGGCTTTGCCCGCCGTCATGCCATTGTCGTTTAGATGGTCGTTCAGCGCCGCGATCCGCGCGCGTTCGAGGGTTTTGATGCGGTCGAGCTGGCCCTCGTCGCGGCGGGCTGCCTCGTGCAATAGAGATGCGCGCATGTCCATGAGGCCGTCGATCTGCTGTTGCGCCCGAAACAGGCCCGCATCGCGCACACCCTCATAGAACCACGTGAGGGCGGAAACGCTGGCACCGCATTGGACCAGTGTTTCGGATGAGGCGACGGTGGGGTTTTGCGGCGGCTCGGCAGGTTTGGCCGTCGCGGTCCCGATGAGGAGCGTGACAAGGCCGGCGGCGATCAGCAGCGCGCCGACGATGCGGCTCCAGCGATGGGCGGCGGGGACGATCTTTTCGGCGACGAAATAGGCGGCGATGATGGCCATCCATGCGACGTTCATGGCCCCGAAAACGAACATCAGGCCCATCAGCGCGATGCAGCAGCCGACGCAATAGGCCCCGTGCCGCACGCCCATCGGGAAGGCTCCGCCCATTCCCTCGCGCCAATTGGCCAGCAGCCATGCGAGGGGGCGGCGGCAACGGGTGAGGCAAACATCCTTGATCGGTGTGAATTGCCATAATCCGGCGGCAATGGCGAGGAACCCGGCGGCCATCGGCGTGGCGAGCGTTCCGCCTTGGGTGAAGGCATCGGTGCGGGCTAGGCTCAGCTGCGCGGCGGCAAGGAGGACGGAGGCAACTGCCCAAAGCGCGAAATATCCGGTGCCGAACAGCGTCACGCGCAGGGCGAGGGTCGCCCCCCGCGCCTCCTTCGCGGCCAGCTTGGCGTATTGCACGAGCACGGGGGCCATCGCGGGCAGCATCATGGCCAGCATCATAATGATCCACATGATCGATGTGCCGGTGAAAGTGCCGATGCTTAGATTGGTCGGCATCGGCATATCGCCCATCGACGCCGCCAGCATCCACCAGAGCAACGCACTGGCGATACCGACGCTGAGTAGCGTTATAAGGCGAGGGTCATCGAGCCGGATCATGGGGCGCAGCGTTCGCCGATCATGCGCGATGTGTCAATTCAATATAACAGGAAGGGTATGTGGATTATCACCGCCGCGCGAACGAAGCAGGTCACTCAGCAGCAACGGCGCGCACTCGTGCCGCTGTTTCCTCCAAGATCCGGCTAAAACGATCCTCGAAACCCGGCTTATTTGGTAAAAGCGCTTCCCATGCTTCGCGGCTCATGCCCAGATCATCGGCAATGCGGGCGAGTTGGTCGCGGCGAGCGAGAAACGCATGTGCTTCTCGGTCATTTGCGAAATCACTGAAGCGTATGGCATTGTTGAAGAAATTGTCGCCAAGCTCGGCAACTTCGCCGTCGTCATCGGTTAAAGGGGGCTTCGGCAGGATCGACATAGCTAGCCACCTTGCGCGGATTCGCCTTTCGCATGGAGATGATGCGTTGCGCCTCTCCGCGTAAAGTATAGACGATGACATGCAATCTGTCACGCAGCGGAATCAAGGCGATGAAGCGGTCTTCGCCGTAATTTGCGCGGGGGTCACGCAAACGCATCGCGCGCTGCCAGTCAGCGTTGCAGGCATCGGCAAAGTCGATATCGCGCTCGTCGAGCGTTCTGGCTCGCTTCGCCTCGTCCCATTCGAACTTCATCGTAATCACCCCGATATCCGCAGTTCGTTACGATAGCAGAGCATTCGAGACGTCGACCGAACAAGATGTGCACGTTTAAAAAATATATTATAAAACAACCACCCTTCGATAATTTACCGCCGCGCGAACAATCGTTCCACCTCGGCCAATGTCAGCGTGATCGATGTTGGGCGACCGTGGTTGCAGGTGCCGGAATTGGGGGTGGCCTCCATCTCGCGCAGCAGGGCGTCCATCTCGGCGTGGTTCAGGCGGCGGCCTGCGCGGACCGAGCCATGGCAAGCCATCGTCGCGCAGAGGTAGCGGAGCCGATCATCCAGCGCGTTGGACTCGGCCAAGGTTTCGGCCTGCCCGGCCAAATCGCGGATCAGGCCGTGGCTGTCGATCTCGCCCAGCATGGCGGGGGTTTCGCGGACGCAGACGGCATCGGTGCCAAATGGCTCGATCACGAGGCCGAAACCGGCGAGAGCGTCGTTATGCGCGAGCAGGGCATCGGCCTCACCGGGGGGTAAATCCACGATTTCGGGGATCAGGAGCATCTGCCGGGCGATGCCCTTCGCCATATCGGCTTTCATCCGCTCGTAGACGAGGCGCTCATGGGCGGCGTGCTGATCGATGAGGACGATGCCCGTATGGGTCTGGGCGACGATATACGTCTCGTGTAGCTGCGCACGGGGGACGCCAAGGGGCAGGTCGAGGGCTTCGTGTGCGGTATTATCGGGGATATCGGGGGCGGCGCGTTCGGGCGCGCTCCAACCGCCGACATCCATTGAAGCCGTATCACTGGCCGTAGGTCCCTGCCATGCAGTCGCTTCCTCGGCCAAACCTTGCGGAATACGGGGGGGAGGACGTGACCAGCCTTGGCCGGTCGGCGCGGCGTAGGTGAGGCCGGTTTGCGGCGTGGGCGTACCCAGCGCGCCGACATCTGTCAGCGTGCTGCCCCGGTGTCCAGCCTCGGCCAGCGCTTGCCGCAGCGCGCCAACGATCAGGCCGCGCACCCCGGCGGGATCACGAAAGCGCACCTCGGTCTTGGCCGGATGCACGTTCACGTCCACCATCTGCGGATCGAGATCGACGAACAGGGCCAAGGCCGGATGCCGTCCGCGTGGGACGACATCGGCATAGGCTCCGCGCGCCGCCCCGACCAGCATCCGGTCGCGCACGGGCCGGCCATTGACGAATAGGTGCTGCGCCTGTGCCGTCGCCCGGTGATCGGTGGGGATGGAGGCATAGCCAGTCAGCCGCACGCCGTCCCGCTCCACATCTATCAGCAGAGCGGAAGCGGCAAAGTCGCGGCCCATCGCCGTCATCAACCGCGCGCGCCGCCCCTCGAATAAATCGCCCGTCTCGGCGCGGGCATCGAAAAGGGTGCGCTCCCCGCTGCTCAGGGTGAAGGCGACCTGAGGGTGGGCCATTGCGAGGCGGCGCACGGTTTCGGCGATGGCGGCGGATTCGGCGCGCTCGGTCTTGAGGAATTTCAGCCGGGCAGGCGTCGCAAAAAACAGGTCGCGCAGTTCGGCCACGGTGCCACCGTTCAGGGCGGCGGGTTCCGGCGGCGCGATCTTTCCCGCCTCGACCGCAATGCGCCACCCCTGCCCTGCCCCGGCCACCCGCGAGGTGAGCGACAGGCGCGAGACGGCCCCGATGGAGGGCAGCGCCTCGCCCCGGAAGCCGAAGGTGCGGATGTCCAGCAGGTCGGCCCCGTCTGTCTTCGAGGTCGCATGTCGGGCGATGGCCAAGGTCAATTCCTCGGCACTCATGCCATGACCGTCATCGGTCACGCGGATCAGCGACCGGCCCCCATCCCGCACGGCGATATCAACGCGACTGGCCCCGGCATCGAGGGCATTCTCGACCAGTTCCTTCACCGCCGCCGCCGGACGCTCGATAACCTCGCCCGCCGCAATACGGTTGACGATGGCTTCGGAGAGGCGGGTGATGGTGGGGCGTTCGGTCATAGGGGTGATTCTATCACGCCCTGACGCCGGGTCGAGGCAAATTGCCGGGTCGGGCGCGGTATGGTATCCTGCGGCCATGAATATTCAAACGCCCCTCGATACTCGCAACGACGATGCCCCGCTTTACGAGCGCGATTTCGCCGCATGGCTTGCCGTACAGGCGGCTTTGCTGCGGGCGCGAGAAGGGCACGCGCTCGATTGGGATGCACTTGCCGAGGAGATCGAGGATATGGGCGGCAACCTGCTGCGGGAATTGCGGAGCCGCCTGAGCGTCATCCTCGTCCACGTGATAAAGCTGCGTCTTTCCCATGCGGACAGGCCGCGTGCTGGATGGCGAAAAACGATCCGAACTCAACGCAGTGAGATCGCCAGCCTGCTGAAACAAAGCCCCAGCTTACGGCGGCATCTGGACTATCTGCCCTACGATCTATTCGATGATGCGCGGGCGATTGCTATCGATGCGTTAGAGGAACATGAACCCGCATCGATATCTGAATACAGGGAAGCTGCGCAGGGGCTAGAAGTTGAAGAGGCGGATAATTTGCTCGACCGCGATTGGTTTCCGCCCATTCCCGAAGACGGTTGAGGGGAGCCGCGATATAGGTCGCGACCCCCCAGAGCATCAGCCGTCGATGCCTTCCAGCAGGCTATCGGCATCCTTCAGACCTTCGGGCTTTCCGACCACGACGACGAACAGATCGTCGGGCTTGAGCAGACGCTGCGCGACCCGCTGCACATCCTCCACCGTAACCGCCTCGACCAGCCCATTGCGGGTGTCGATATAGTCGATGGGCAGGTTGGCGGCCTGTGCCCCCACGAGGAAGCGGGCGACTTTTGCGTTGGAATCAAAGCGTAGGGCATAGGCCCCGGTCAGGTATTTCTTGGCGCTTTCCAACTCGGCCTCGGTCAAACCGCCCTCTGCCATACGCGCCCATTCCTGCCGGATCAGTTCCAGCGATTTCGCAACGCGCTCATTCGCTGTGGCCACACCGCCCATATAAAGGCCAGCGCGGTCCAGCGGGTGCAGGTACGAATAGACCGAATAGGCCAGCCCGTTCTTTTCACGCACTTCATCGGTCAGGCGCGAGGTCAGGCCACCGCCGCCGAGGACGTAGTTCATCACATAGGCGGGAATGAAATCCTCGTCATTCCGCATGATGCCCTTATGGCCCAGCACGACCGCGCTTTGCGGCACGTCCATTTCGACCACGACAAGACCGCCCTGTTCGCGGATTTCGACGGGTTCAATCTCGACTGCGGTCCCTTCTGGCAAGCTGCCGAAAGTATCGTCCATCAGGGTCGCGAGGGTCTCGGCGTTGATATCGCCGACCACGCCAATCTTCATCTGCGAACGCCCGACCATCTTGTCGAAGGCGGCGACGAGATCGTCGCGGGTCAGTGCCTCGACCGTCTCGGTGGTGCCGGAAACGGGGGTGGCGTAGGAGGCATCGCCGAAGACTTCGGCAAACCACCGCTTGCCCGCCACCGATTGCGGATCGTTGGCACTGGAGCGCAGGCCGGACAAAACCTGCTGCCGCACCCGCTCGACGGCATCCGCCTCGAAGGTGGGTTCGGTAAGCGCAACACGCAGGATGTCGAGTGTCGGCGCGATATTCTCGGCCAGCGATGAGACGCTGACGGTGAAGCCATCACGCCCTGCGCCGAATCCGATGGAAGAGGACAATTCTTCGAGGGCGGCGGCGAATTGCAGGTTGTCCATATCGCCCGCGCCTTCCTCGATCAGCGCGGCGGTGAGGTTGATGGCCCCTTCCTTGCCCGGTTCGTCGAAGCGTGCGCCGCCGTCGAACTCGATATTCATCGTAACGATGGGGATGGCCGATTCTTCGACCAGCCAAGCGGTGATGCCGCCGGGACTGACGACTTCCGTGATGCGCGATTCGTCCTGCGCGGTAGCGGGCAGAATGGCGAGACAGGCCGTGAATGCGGCAATGGCGAGCGTTCTCATCCTTTGGCCCCTTGCTTGGTTTTCATCAGATAGCCGGTGACGGAGCGTTCGGGTACGAGGACGGCGCGGGCCGCATTCATCACGTCATCGACGGTCACGGCCTCGACTCGCTCGCGCCAGTTCTGCACTTCGTCCAGTTCCAGCCCGATGGTCAGGGCGGCACCGTAACGGCGCGCGAGGGAGAATTGGCTGTCGGCGGCGAAGATCTGGCTGGCGATGGCGGCCTTCTTGGCGCGGGCCAGCTCCTCCTCGGTGATGCCCTTGTCGAGCAACTCGTCGATCATCCAGTCGATGGCCCCTTCCAACTCGGTCAGGGTCGTGTCGCCCTTCGGCGCAGCATAGAAGCCGAATTCGCCCGCATCACGCTGCATACCCGAATAATAGGCACCCGCGTAGAGCGCGAGATCGGTATCGAGGGTCAGCATCTTGTTCAGGCGGCGCGATGGGCCGCCCGACAGGATATCGGATAGCAAACTCAGCGATTCAGCGATGTTGCCTTCGTCGGTCACGTAGGACGATGCGAGATAGACGCGCGACATGCGGGGCTGCGCAACACGGGGATCGCGCATCACAAGGCGGCGCTCTGCCAGATGGGGCGGCTCGGTCGCGCGGTCGTTATCGGGCAACTCGACCGACTCGATGGGCGCGTAATGCTCATCCGCCAGCGCGCGCACTTCGTCGGGCGTCACGTCACCCGCGACGATCAAAATCGCGTTATTGGGTGCATAGAAGCGTTCATACATCGCCAGCGCGTCATCGCGGTCGAGTGACTCGATCTCCTCGCGCCAGCCGATGACGGGCTTGCCATAGGCGTGATTGAGGTAGAGCGCGGCATTGAATTGCTCGCGAAAGCGCCCTGCCGGGTCGCTGTCGGTGCGCGAATTGCGCTCCTCTATCACGACATCACGCTCGGCGACGATATCTTCCTGACGGATGTTCACATTGCGCATCCGGTCGGCTTCCATGCCCATGACGAGGCCGAGGCGATCCTTGGCGATGCGCTGGAAATAGGCGGTGTAGTCGCGGGAGGTGAAGGCGTTATCCTCTCCCCCGTTCTCGGCGATGATCTTCGAGAACTGACCCGGTGCGATCTTTTCGGTGCCCTTGAACATCAGGTGTTCGAGGTAATGGGCGATGCCGGTTTTGCCGGGGGGTTCATCGGCGGACCCGACCTTGTACCACACCATATGCGTGACAACGGGGGCGCGGTGATCCTCGATCACCACGGCGCGCATACCGTTATCGAGCGTGAAATCGCTAACCACGGGTTCGGCTTGCGCGCCCCCCGCCTGAGCCAAACCCGCCGTGATGGCGAGCGCGGCGAATACCTTCGGAATCGATCTTTTCAATGGAACACCCTGCGTGACTTTCCGGCGCGGATAGATGCGCCCGTCCTGCCCCCATACTTGGCGAATACGGGGACGGGTTTCTAGACCTACGCTGTACAATCTGAACGAGATGTTAACGGGCGTGTCGTCGCAGGGGGGGGGCGGATTGGCTTATTCAGGGATGTAGATCAGGTCCGGCGCGTCGGTCGCGCTCGGCGTCAGCACACCGAAGGTTGGGGTCGAGGTTTGCGGTGAGGCAATTGGGCGCGGTTCCGGCGCGGCGAGAGTCGGGCCACCCTGTACGGGCGGCGCGAGGGCGACCGGCACGGGATCGGCGAGAATGGGCGTCGTCGCAACTGGCACGCCGGAGGCCGGTGCCGCTGGAATGGTGGCTATGCCTGTTGCCGTCGGGGCCGAAGCACCCGATTCGAGCAGCCGCAACCGTTCGGCATTGCCATCGAGTTGTTCACGATTGGAATCGTCGCGGGCTTCGCGCAGGCTGGGGAAGATGCGGTCGAGGAGATAGACCTCCTGATTATCATTGTATTCCGCCTGTTCGGCGGCGAGCGTCTGACGAATGGCCGGGTCGGCGGGGGCAACGGAAGAGAGGATCGCCGTCTCGGTCGTCGATGGTGCGAGTGACGCGGGAACGGGGCTAGCCGGCTGCGACAACAGGGCCGCGCGGGCATCCGCTTGCGGATTGGGGTCGCGGCTGCTGACCTTGCCAGGTTCGGGCACGGGAAGGGTGTCAAAATTGCCGGGCAGTTCCAGCGGACGCTTGGTCACGACGCTGAATTCATCCGGGGCCGATCGCAATATGCTCGACAGGTTCGCCAGTTGGAATCTGTCGTCGTAGATGCCCTGTTCCTCGGCTTGCTTCACACCCTCCGAGCCGCCGCACGCGGCAAGGGTGAGGATCGCAAGCGCGGAAGCAGCCCGCTTGACGGAAAGTCTCAGACCGGTCGAACCCATGAAAATCACTCCAGAACGCTTCATTGCGTGTCCTCCGCAGATGGCCGTATCAACAGGATGATCACGCCGAGGAAAATCGTCACATCCGCGATATTGAACGCGAACGGATTGTTGATGCCGCAGCAGGTGACGTTCAGAAAATCGGCCACCGCGCCGTATACTTGTCTGTCATAGCCGTTTCCGAGCGCCCCGCCAACGATCAAGCCGACAGCGATGGCAAAAATCACGTCGCGCGGGTGACGCATCGCCCAAACCAGCAAAGCGATGCTGACCACGACGGCCAACAGGCTGAGGATGAATTTCGATGCATCGCCGTCGATGAAGGGAATCGGGATGCCGAAATTGATCCCGTAATTCCATGTCATCACGAAGGTGAGGATGCCGGGGATCATTTCCAGCGCATCGCCGGGGCGCATCGCCAGCGTCTCCAGCACATGCAGTTTCGACCAGCGGTCGATACCGAAGGACAGGGCCGCGACGGTCAGGGCGGTGGTGAGGTTGAAGGCGGATATGGCCATGAATCGCTGCGTCGCCCGGTCAGAATTGCGTGAGCCGCGACCCTATTGCTTTTCCGGGCTTTTCCGCAAATCGTTTCCGCCTTCCGCTTTGGCGGTATCCATGACGCAGGCGTGAAAATGGACCTGCGCGAGCTCTTTTTCGTAGCGGAATAACGGCAGATCATCCGAATGATGCGGCGTCGGGGCGTTCTCGCGGTATCGGGTCAGGTCGATCTTTGTCAGCGTCACGTTCATTTCGTCGCAGGTCATCCCCTCGATGTCGGGCAAGGGCACGCTGCGCCCTTTCGCCGTGATGAAATCCTCTGCCTGCGCAGCGACGACGAGCGCAGTTAAGACAGGCAGTGCGATAAGAAAACGTGATGGCCGCATGATCCGCTGACCCTTTTCTGTTAGAGCAGCCGCTGCGACACGACCGAACCTACCTGTTACGTGGCGCAACCGTCGGGGGAATTGTCCAACGCCGGTATTGTCCCCGGTCGTTCCGTCTCCCGGTGCGAAGTGTTCATATGCCACGAGGGATGGGCGAAATTGGGGCGCGTCCCTATTTGGCACTGTGAACGAAAAATGATGAAAGGACAAGAATGGCCGATCCCCTACCCGCCCCCCGCGCTTGGCAACGTATGCTCAGTGGGCGGCGACTCGATTTGCTGGACCCCTCCCCCCTCGATGTCGAGATCGAGGATGTGGCCCATGGTCTGTCGCGCGTCCCACGCTGGAACGGGCAGACGGCGGGCGATTGGGCCTTTAGCGTTGCCCAGCATTCGGTGCTGGTAGAGCGTATTGCGGGGCTGGCCAACCCCGACATGGCCCCGCGCTGGCGGCTGGCCGCGCTGCTGCATGACGGGCCGGAATTTGTGATCGGCGACCTCATCTCGCCGTTCAAGGCGGTGGTGGGGGGCAATTATAAGGCGCTTGAGGCACGGCTGATGGGGGCGATCCATCAGCGGGCGGGCCTGCCCGAAACGGTGCCGCTTGCGACCGAAAAGGCGATCAAGCGCGCAGATCTGGCCGCCGCATGGTTCGAGGCGACGCAACTGGCAGGGTTTTCCGAATCGGAGGCGGCAAAATATTTCAAGCGACCACGCTTTCGTCGCCGGGTCGAGATCACCCTCGCCCCCCTGCCCCCGATTGCCGCCCGCGACGAATTCCTCGACCGCTATGCGCGCCTGCGCCATGCCTGTGGATATGACTGACCCTGCTTTAAGCCGATCTTGACGCGAACGCGCGATAAGGGGCGAAAACCCCGCCGGGAGAAGCCCATGCGTGTCCTTCATATCCTCGACCATTCCGCCCCGCTGCAAAGCGGGTATGTCTCGCGCACGCTCGGCATCCTGCGGGCGCAGCGGGCGCTGGGCCTCGACCCGGTTGCCGTCACCTCACCGCGCCACGGGGCCGAGGCGGGGCCGCCGCTGTCGGCGGTGGAAGAGGTCGCCGATTTCGCCTTCCATCGCACCCCCGAACCCGCGCGCAGTCTACCGGGCCTTGGGTTCCTCGCCGAGATGACCGCGACCGCCGAGCGGATTGCAGAGGCGGTCGATGATCTGCGCCCTGCCCTGATCCATGCCCATTCGCCCGTGCTCAACGCTTTTCCGGCCCAGCGCGTTGCCCGCGCCACCGGCTTGCCGATGGTCTACGAAATCCGCGCATTCTGGGAGGATGCCGCCGTCGACCGGGGCACCACCACCGAAGGGTCGCTGCGGTATCGTGCGACGCGGGCGATGGAGACGCGCGCGGTCAAGCGCGCGGGGCATGTCTTCACCATTTGCAACGGTCTGCGCGACGATTTGCTGGGCCGTGGCATCGCCCCCGGCCATGTCGATCTGGCCCCCAATGCCATCGAGCCGGATCGCTTGCCCCCGATTACCGAGCGCGATGATGCGCTGGCTGCCTCGCTGGGCCTCGGCGATGGACCGGTCCTCGGCTTCCTCGGCTCGTTCTACCATTACGAGGGCTTGCACCTGCTGATCGATGCCTTCCCGGCGATCCGCGAACGGCATCCGAATGCTCGCCTGTTGCTCGTCGGGGGTGGACCCGAAGACGAGGCGCTGCGCGCAAAGGCCGCTCCGCTGGGCGATGCCGCGATCTTCACGGGCCGTGTGGGGCCAGAGGAGGTGCGGCGCTATTATTCGATCGTCGATCTCTTGGTCTATCCGCGCCTACGGATGCGCCTGACCGATCTCGTCACCCCGCTCAAGCCGCTGGAAGCCATGTCGATGACGCGGCCCTTCATCGCGTCGGATGTCGGTGGGCATAAGGAGTTGGTGCAGGACGGGGTCACGGGCCGCCTGTTCGCCGCCGACGACCCCACCGCCCTCGCCCAAGCGGCCCTGCACGCCCTTGACCCGGCGAATGAGGCCGCAAATGCGGCGATGATCGCCCCGGCGCTGGAATTCGTGCGCACGACGCGAAGCTGGTCAGCGGTGGCCGAACGCTATCTGCCGATCTACGAGCGATTGACGGGCAAGACTATAAGTTAAGCAGCCTTGCGCCGCCCTTTCGGCGTTTCGTCTTTCGTGTCGAACAGATCTGCGAGTTGGTCGGTGATGGCCCCGCCGAGCTGCTCGGCGTCGGTGATGGTGACAGCGCGGCGGTAATAGCGGGTCACGTCATGGCCGATGCCAATGGCCACCAACTGCACGCGCTTCTGGCTTTCGACCATGTGGATCACGTCGCGCAGGTGCTTTTCGAGGTAATGCGACGGGTTGGCCGACAGCGTAGAATCATCCACCGGCGCGCCATCCGAGATGACCATCAGGATGCGCCGCTGTTCGGGCCGCGCGAGCAGGCGCTTATAGGCCCATTCCAGCGCCTCGCCGTCGATATTTTCCTTGAGCAACCCTTCGCGCAGCATCAGGCCCAGATTGGCCCGCACCCGCCGCCACGGGGCATCGGCCCCCTTGTAGATGATGTGGCGCAGATCGTTCAGGCGTCCCGGATGGGCTGGGCGTCCCTTGGCGATCCAGTCCTGCCGCGCGGTGCCGCCCTTCCATGCTTTCGTCGTGAAGCCCAAAATCTCGGTTTTCACCCGGCACCGTTCCAGCGTGCGGGCCAGAACATCCGCCGAGACGGCGGCGATGGTGATCGGGCGTCCGCGCATCGAGCCGGAATTGTCGAGCAGGATTGTGACGACGGTATCGCGGAACTCGGTGTCCTTCTCGACCTTGAAGGATAGCGGCGTCGTGGGGTTGGCGATGACCCGCGCCAAACGCCCGGCATCGAGCATCCCTTCCTCACGGTCGAATTCCCATGAACGGTTCTGCTGTGCCAGCAAGCGCCGTTGCAGCCGGTTGGCGAGGCGGCCCACAGCGCCCTTCAGCGGCGCGACCTGCTGATCAAGGAAGGCGCGCAGGCGATTGAGTTCCTCCGGCTCGCATAGGTCTTCGGCTTTGATCTCCTCGTCGTTTTCCTTGTTGAAGATGCGGTAATCCGGGCTGGCATCGCTGTCGGGGATGCTGGGCGGCACGTAGGGGGGCGGGTCGCCCTCCTTGCGCATCTGGTCTTCGGCCTCGCTTTCGTCGTCGCTGTCTTGCTCGGCGGCGACGGCGGTGGTGTCGGTGGTCGATTGGTCGGAGGATTCGTCGTCTTCGGATGGTTCCGGCGGGCTGTCATCCGGTTCCTGACTTTCGGAGGATTCGCCGTCGTCGGAGGTATCGGGGTCTTCCTCCTGCTGCTGCGATTCCTCGTCCGGTGCGTCGTCCTGCTCCATCTCGTCGGGGGAGGGGCCAAGCTCCTCGCCCAGACCCATATCGTCGATCAACTGCCACGCGCGGCGGGCAAATTCTTCTTGGTCGCTTAGGGCATCCAGCAGGCTTGCGACCGTCTCGTTCGCCTTGTCGTCGAATTTTTCCTCGAACAGATCAAGCAGCTTCTGCGCCGCACCCGGCAGGGGCAGGTCGGTCGTCGCATCGCGCAGAGCCAGCGCACAGGCAACGGACAACGGCGCGTCCTCCGCCTTCATCGTCCCCCAGTTCGCCCGCTCCGCCCGCTCGCCCAGCACGGCATTGAGGTTGCGCGCCGTCCCCGGCATCGCCCGCGCGCCGACCATCTCGCAACGCGCCGTCTCCAATGCTTCATAAACTTCGCGCGCTTCGTCGCCTTGGGGCATCCGGTGCATATGCGTGCCGGCATCGTGGTTGCGCAGTCGCAGGGCCAGCGCATCGGCCTGCCCCCGTGCCAAGGCAACCTCGCGCGCGGGCATCTTGCGCGAAACCTGCGGCAATCGCATCCGCCGCCCCACCACGCCCGATGGATCGGCTGTGTAGGAAACTTCGAGTTCCGGCTCGCCCGCGATTGTGCGGGCGGTTTCGGCTAGGGCCTGTTTGAAGGCATCTGTGGGGCTGTCGCTCATCCCTTTGGATTAAGCGTGAAACGCAATCGGGTCAAACCAAAGCGCGCCGGCTACTCCCCCCGGAAGGCGAGCGAGAATTCGACGCGGTTATTGGGCGAATCCTGACCCGTCTGGTCGCTGATGGCCGTGTCGCGCCGATATCCGCCCATCGGGATGAGGCGATTCGCCTCGACCCCGTGCAAGCGCAGCGCCCCGGCCACGGTAATCGCCCGTGCACGGGCAAGCTGTGCATTGGCGGATGCGCGATTGTCGCCGTCGGTATAGCCTTCGATCCGTAGCCGCACATCGGGTGCAGCGGCGAGCAAGGCGGTAAGCTGGTCGATTTGCCGCGCGGCAAGTGCCTGATCACGGAAGGCCGTTCCCTTTGCGAAGAAAATCGCGGTGTCGCGGGTCCAGCGCCGCAAGGCATCGGTGGGATCGACCCGTGACGGGGCCGCCATCGGTGCCATCGATCCCATGCGATCAATCTGCGCACGGGCATCGGCAAGGGCCATTTGCGCATCCGACAGGCTGGCGGCAAGAGCATCGCGTTCCAGTCTTGCACCGTCCAGATCGCGGACGACGAGGTTGAAATCCAAGGCATAGGGCGCGGCCAACTTGTTGACGCGCCGACCGATCTTATCGGCACTGCCGGGGCCAAAACCGAGGCCCGTGACTGTGATTCGCCGGGCCGCGCGGTCAGGGACGACATCGACGACCACATCACCGGGGCGAAAGTTGCGCCGGATCGTCTGTTCGATCGTCACAGCCGCGTTGCTGATCTGCATTTGGTGATAGGTGCGCCAGCCATACCAACTGACCACGCACAGCAGCACCAGCAGCCATAGGATATAGGCGGGGTTCGCGCGGCGGTTCTTCTTTTCCTTCTGGCGGCTGACCAGCGGCGTCGCAAAACCCGCCATCGTCTCACGCTCGAAGGATTCGTCATCCGCAGCGCGCTGGCTCTCCGCGACGTACAGCATGTTCCGACAGGCGAATTCCAGAATTTCCTTGCGGCTTTCGGTCATCGACCCCGGTGCAATCTCAATGACTAGGATATGCCGGGCAGAGGCCTGCATCACGATCTTCGAATCGCTGAGAGTGATGGCGCGTAGGGGCATTTCCTGCCGTTCTGGCGTAAACTCCGTCAGCAAATGTATGGTCGTCACGATTTCCTCGACCGTCTCTGCGGACGGCTCCTCGACGAAATCCTCGTTCCACCAATTATAGAGCATCCTCCCGTCATCGCGGGCGACGAAGTAGATGCGACGAATTTCCGTCTGACGCAGTTCCGAGCCGACCAATTCGCCGAGCGATTGCCCGGTGATGATCGCCTTGAGGCGCAGCTTTTGCAGCCGCCAAGACATCAGCGCGTCCAGCGTGCGGTTCGTCCTGCGGCCTAATGCGCCCAGCGCATGGCCGATTCCGCCCGTCACGAGGCGCGGGAAATGCGGCTGTATCGCACTCACCAGACGCTCGCCGTCCTCGATGACCGGGGCAGGGGGCGCTCCACGACCCGATAGGGTGCTTGGAGCGCGCTCAAGCGCCTCGATCCGTCGTTTCAAGCCGCTGAAATCCTGTTGCTCGTCGGGGAGAAGAAGGCTGCGAAGCTGGTGCAAATGCTCCGTGGCGGTGATCGCCATATCAGCCTCTCTCTCGTCGACGCGCTGCTTATTCCGCGAGCTTTGCAATGCTCTTCGCCATGGCATCGACGCTTTCCGACAGGTCTTTCAGCATTTTACGGCGCGAATCTTCCGCGCGGCGTTCGGCACTACGCAGATCATCGACAATCTTACGCATTTCGCGGCGGGTCAGTTCCTCGAATTCGCGCTGGCGGTCGATCAGGTGGCTGAGATGTTCGTCCAGCTCGCGCTTCGATTCGCCATAGATCAGGTCGCGAATCTGCGTGAGCGTCGCATCTTTGCCGTGTTCGGCACGGGGCGCGGCCTCAGGTTTAGCGTGTGCAGTGGCGGGACGGGCGGCGGCGGCGCTGTCCTTGGCGTCTTGCATGGCAAACGGTTCCTTCGTTGAATATCTTGCGCCGTCCGCAATAAGACAACGGCGCTTGCTTTTAGGTTAAGGCACCCTGCGATAATCAACGCGGCGTTGTTTGCATCCATAGGTATTCCATAAACTGTTTCATCGCAGAATCGGCTTGAATGAACCGAACGGTTGAAGGCCATGATCGCGAAACACAGCCATATCGAAGATGTGTTCCCGCATCGGCCATCCTGCGCGCTGTCGCTGGGATGAACGCAGCGCTTGGGCAGGGCGGGTGGTGGCTCTGAACGACCGTGGGTGATATTCCCCCGCGCCAGTTCGATCGTCCCGCTCGTCGCCCATGGTACCGAGCCGTTGACGATGGCACAGGCGACCGACCTGCATCGCGCGTTTCGCACGCCCATCGACGCCTCACGAATCACCGATATTGCAACCGACCTTGCCAAAGGGCAGACGACGGAACGGGCTTTTGCCGAGATCGAAGCCGATCTCGACATCCTGTTCGCCAAATGGGCCGCCCTGATCGATGGCCGGGTCTGAGCGTCAGCCCAGACTGATGCTCGCGGCGCTTTCGGGCAGTTCCTCGTCGAAGCACCGCTGATAGAATTCAGCGACTGTCGCGCGCTCCATCTCGTCGCATTTGTTCAGGAACGTCAGGCGGAACGCGAAGGCCACATCACCCGCAAAGATGGCGGTATTCTGCGCCCAAGAAATCACCGTGCGCGGCGACATCACGGTCGAAATCTCGCCATTCATAAAGCCCTGCCGCGTCAAGTTCGCGACCTGCACCATATGCTCCAGCGTCTTGCGGTCGGCTTCGGGGCATTTCGCCGCGACGATATCCGCCTCCGCCTGCTGGCTGAGATAGTTCAGCGTCACCACCAGCGACCAGCGGTCCATCTGGCCTTGGTTGATCTGCTGCGTCCCGTGGTACAGGCCCGTCGTGTCGCCCAGACCCACCGTGTTCGCGGTGGCAAACAGGCGAAAGCCGGGATTGGGCCGGATCACTTCGTTCTGGTCGAGCAGGGTCAGCTTGCCCTCGACCTCCAGCACGCGCTGAATCACGAACATCACGTCCGGGCGGCCCGCGTCGTATTCATCGAAGACCAGCGCCACCGGATTGCGCAGCGCCCAAGGCAGAACGCCTTCGCGGAAATCTGTGATCTGCTTACCGTCCTTGATGACGATGGCATCCTTGCCGATCAGGTCGATGCGGCTGATATGGCTGTCGAGGTTCACGCGCACGCAGGGCCAGTTCAGCCGCGAGGCGATTTGCTCGATATGCGTGGACTTACCCGTGCCGTGATAGCCCTGCACCATCACCCGGCGGTTATGGGCAAAACCGGCGAGGATCGCGCGGGTCGTTTCGGGATCGAAGCGATAGGTCTCGTCGAGGTCGGGCGTATGCGGGTTATGCTTCGAGAAGGCCGGGACCATCATGTCGGTGTCGATGCCGAACACATCGCGCACGGAAATGGTCGTATCCGGTGCGGCCGGCATGGTCTCGAATTCCAGTGCGTCTGGCATGAAAACTCCTTGGGGCAGAATGCACGCGAAACGCGCTTAGATTTTTCGGGAAACTGGCGTGGAAAGACGCTTTCGGCAACCTCAAATCCTCACCCGCGCGCAAATGATGCGGGCATACACAAAAAAACGCCCTCAGAAGAGGGCGTTGAAGTCTGGAACAGTTGAGGCGGTAGGCTGGATTACCAGCCGTAGCTGTAGCCACCCGAATAGGTGGTCGGGTAGCCGTATCCGTACGAACCGTAATACGGCGTGGTCGAAATCACCCGCGCGCTGGCCGGGCGGATATACGTCGAACCGACGGTGCCGTAATTGTAGGACGGATACGAGTAGCTATAGCTTGGATAGCTGTACGTTCCCGTCGAGTAGGAAGGATACGTATACGCCGGCGTTGTCGCATAGGAATAGGTCGGCGTCGTGTAGTTGTACGTTGGGTATGTGTACGGCGTGGTGCGATAGCCCGCCGCAACGATACCACGGTTGTAGTAGCTGCCCCCGTAGTTGGGTTGCGCATCGAGGTTGCCGATATTGATGTACTGCGCAGGCGCGCGGTAATTGGTACCGTAATACCCACCATAGGCGCTGCCATAGCTCGTGCCGTAATACGGGCTACCGTAGTAGATGGACTGGGCCGACGCGGCGGTCGCAAACAGCGAACCGGCGGCCAGGACGGAAAGGATCAGTTTTTTCACAGCTATAACTCCCTGGTTAACTGTATCGTAATGCTTACAACTAACGAGAGTGATTCGCCAGCGACGAATCATAATCCATTAAGAATTTGAACGGACTATACTGATTACTGTGTATCACACTGGAACATGTCGGATCGAAGCCGTCAACTGCGCAGCAGCTTTGCCATGCGCGACGGCACACGCTTCATCTCGACGCCGGTAAAGACGTGCAGGGTGTTCATGTCCTCGTCGATTACCGCATGATCGCTAACCCAACCACCCAATGACAGATATCCGCGCAGCAGGGGCGGCATTCGCATCATGGCGCTTTTCGGGTCCGGTTGACCGCGCAACAACGACGCGAAGCGAAAGATTTTCGGGGCTTTGGGCCGGGGCAACCAATGGCCCGGCGCGAGGTGTTCCGCGCGCAGCAGTGCCAGCGCATCCGCATGGGCCTCGGCATCCACGCCCTCGAAGCTCGAACAACCGAACAGCAATTCGATCTCATGCGCATCTACGTATCGGGTCATCGCCTGCCATGCCACACGCAGCACATGCGGGCCGCGATGGTCGGGATGAACGCAGAACCGGCCCATCTCGACCATCCGCGCTGGAAACGCCTCCAACGCCGCGAGGTCGTAATACTGCGCCGAATACGACCGCGCGACCTCATATCCGCCCTCCAGCGGCATCATCCGAAAGCAGCAGACCAACTCGCCGGTCTTGTCCAATTCGATCAGGATATGCGCACAGGCCGTATCGAAAGCATCGGCGTCGATCCCATCGGCACGAGGGGCCGCCCCGGTGTCGCGGATGAAGGACAGATACCGCAACCGCTGCGCCGCCTGCACATCCTGCGGCGTTTCCGCCAGTCGCACGCGGTAAGCACCCCGGCTGAACAATGGCATGGTTCGTCTCTCCTGCTTTGGCGATACCCTACGCGCACACTATATAGGGTCGATAACACGAACGGCCCCATCGGGGTCGAAGGATGAATTTCGAGAGGCAAGATATGGTCGATAAGGTCATCAAATCAGACGCTGAGTGGCGCGCGCAGCTATCGGATGAGGCGTATCGCGTGGCCCGCAAGCACGGCACCGAGCGCCCGCATTCCCATGACAATTTTCCGAAAGCGCCGGGTACGTTCCGTTGCGTCTGCTGCGATGCACCGCTGTTCGATGCCGAAAGCAAATTCGACAGCGGCACCGGCTGGCCGAGCTTTTGGCAACCGATCGATGAGGATGCCGTGACCGAGAAATCGGATCGCAGCCTGTTCATGCGCCGGACCGAAATCCTGTGCGCCCGCTGCGATGCCCATCTTGGGCATGTATTCAATGACGGTCCGAAACCGACGGGTCTACGCTACTGCATGAACGGCGTCGCCATGACCTTCGACCCCGAAGCATAGCGCCACAGATGAAAAGACCCGGCACAGGGGCCGGGTCTTTCCGTCAGGGTGCTGGCGCATCCATCACTCGATGACGAGATCACCCAGATAGGGGAAGTTCATCGCGTTGACGACCGCATCGATGCCAACGCCCTTGCGCGCACCCCATGCGAGGTTCTGCCAGTGGAAAGGCACGAAGGCCGCATCGTCATAGAGGGTCTTTTCGACCTGCTGCAACAGGGCGGCGCGGCGGGCATCGTCGGTTTCCTTCAGGCTCGCTTCGGTCAGCGCATCGACCACCGGGTTGGAATAGGCCCCCGAATTATACTGGCCACGGCCCGTATCTGCGTTCGGGGTCATGGCGAGGAATTCGTAGAAGTTGGCCGAATCCTCGGTATCCGAATGCCACCCGATCATCATGATATCGGCGGCGCGCTCGTCGAATTTGGGCCAGTACTGGGCTTTCGGCATGGTGGTCAGATCGACCTTGATGCCGATCTTGGCGAGCATCGAAGCCGAGGCTTCACAGATCTTGAAGTCGTTCACGTAGCGGTTGTTCGGGCACATCATCGACACTTCGAGACCGTCGCCGTAACCCGCTTCCTTCATCAACGCCTGCGCCGCCGCCACATCATAGCGGGGCTTCAGAGCCGGGTTGTGGCCCAAATAGCCAGCGGGAGACATCTGCGCCCCGGCGGTGCCGAAACCGCGCATGATCTTTTGAACGATGCCCTCGTTGTTGATCGCGTGGACGATAGCCTGACGAACCCGCACGTCCTTGAACGCCTCGACGCGGTCTTGGTTCAGTTGCAGCGTGATGATGCGCGTGCCCGGCATGGTGACGAGGGTTGTATCGTCGTCCTTGTCCACACGGTCCAGATCGGTCGGCGGCACGGGGGCAATGAAGTCGACATCACCCGATAGCAGCGCGGCCACGCGGGTCGGGGCTTCTTTGATGGGGGTGAATTCGATCACCTTGACGTTGCCGGGGCTGTCCGCATCCCAATAGTCGGGGTTCCGCTCCAGCACCATCTTGATGCCCTGCTCGCGCGCCGTAACCGTGAAGGGGCCGGTGCCGGAGGCATTGCGGGAGGCGAAGCTGTCGCCGCTCTTGACGATTTCGTCCTTTGCCTTGCCGTCGGCATCGCCCGTGTAGAACTTGCTATCCATCGGGAAGACATAGGTCATCGTGTGCAGGACCAGCGGGAACGGGCCGTCGGTCTTGACCTCGATGGTGGTGTCATCGACGGCTTTCAGGCTGTCGAACAGGGCAAAGACGCCCTTGAAGTCGGGGGATTCCTTCAGGCGGTTGAAGGTCCACTCCACATCGGCGGCGGTCATTTCGTTGCCGGAGTGGAATTTCACGCCTTCGCGCAGGGTAAAGCGCATGGTGGTGTCGTCGACACGCTCCCAGCTCGTGGCGAGGCGCGGATCGAAGCCAAGATCCTGATTCCAGCGGATCAAGGGGTCGAAGACGAGGTGCGAGAATTGCAGCGTGCCGCCCGAAAGCTGCTCATGCGGGTCCATCGAGACGGGGTCTGCGTCATAGGCCATTTTCAGCGTTTTCATGCCCGAATGGGCATCGGCGAAGGCACCGGAGCTACCGGCGACCAGCGCGATTGCCGTCGCGGCGGCGAGCAGTGATTTCATCATGGAACGATCTCTCCCTGATCCACAGATACAAGATCGGGGACGACCCCCCGATTCATTAAGACACAGGGTTGCCCGGATTTAGCGCCGTTGTCACCCTGTATTGATGAAAATCGGGACAGGAAAACGGCGGACAAATCGATACTTCCGTCAGGCGGACAGATTTGGCGGCCCGCCCGCTGCCACCCGCTCGATTCCCATTTTCAGGCTGCGCCCGATGCGGCGGGCCAAAGTATCGAAGATCGCTGCCTTTTCGGCGGGCAGGACGTCGGTGGCCGTGCGTGCGAACAGGTCTAGCCAGATCGCGAAATCCGCGCCCTCCATCTCGGAAATCCCCTGATGGGCCAGCATTGGATTGCCGCGATAGGCCCGCTCGTTCAGCATCACATTCGCCCAGAACGCTTCGATCTTCGCGATATGCGGGTCCCAGTCTTCCTGCGCCGTTCCGACATGGGCGGCGAAGATCGGGCCGAGGCGGTCATCGGCCCGGATGCGGGAGTAGAACCGATCGACGAGGCGGCGAATATCGGCGCGGTCGATGCTGGCCTTGGCCTGCGCCAACTCGGTGCTCATAACAGGTTGATCATCGTGATGGCCGCCACTGCGCCCCAGACGATGCTGTTCACGAATCCGCGCAGCATGCCGCTGTCATCTTGGGGGGATGCGCCGACGGATTCGCAAAAGCGGTTGCCGGGCCAGATGGCGATGTTCAGCAGGAATTTGAGAATCGTCATGGTGCTCTCCTTTTTTCTGTGGGGAGAGCATAGCACAATAATAGGAATTTGAAATACCTATTATTGATCCCGACCATTTTTTTCATCCGATAGATCCGATAGCGCCGTGATCAGCCGTTTCATCCCGCCATGCCCTTCGATCACATCGTCGAGCGTGAAAGGGTCGAGATGCCGAAAAAAGGCTTCCTGCGCCCCGGTCAGCAGGGGCAGCAAGCCGCAGGCGGGGCTGAAGACGCATTTTCCCTCCGCCGCCAGACATTCGACCAGGGCGGTCCCCGCCTCGGATTTGCGCAGCAGGGCGCCGACCGACACTGTGTTTGCGGGCTGCGCCAGCGTCATGCCGCCATTTCGCCCCCGCGTCGCCGTGACGTATCCTTCCGACACCAGCCATTGCGAGACTTTGGCGAGGTGGTTGAAGGAGATGCCCTGCCGGTTTGCGATCTCGCGCGTCGAGAGGGTTTTGTCTGGTTCCGCTGCGAGATGGATCAGAACGCGCAGTGAGAAATCGGAGAATTTGTTGATCTGCATGACGGCTCGTCCTGATTCGATGGCCCACCATACCCGCCGCCCGGTGCCGATGTCTTGCCGCCCGCCGAACCTGCATGACAATCTATGAAGCGAAGTATCCGATATACTGGCGAGTGACAGACACACCAAATCGCCCCCCGCCCAGCGGCGACGGCCCCAAAATTTCATCCTTGAACCCGATTATTCTCATGGAGGTGCCTTCATCCCCGCCAGCGCCATCAGCGCCAACTCATGCACCTCCCGAAGCAGCAAATCGATGGGCCGTTTGCCCCGCTCCACGTGCCCCGGTGGCCGTCCCGGACGCATCACCCGCAGCGGCCTCGCCATTCCAGCCTGCTTCCGCGCCAACCGCTTCGCCTGACCCGAAATGTCATTCATCGCAGCAACCAAGGCCTCGACCCGGCGACGAAGCGCGGCGGCGCTGACCGGATCATCCGGCAAAATCTCCACACGCCCCGGCGGCGAGATATCCAGATCATCGAATCCCCGCACATTCGGCCCAAACCCCGGAGCGGTCTTGCGTTTCGGCGGTCCAACCTCCTTACGAGGGTCCATCAAGACAAAGACCGGCTTCCGCCCGCCCGACCCTTTCGGAATACCGCCCGATGGAGGCGACCGCTTCGCGCGAGGCTTCACCACCATATCCATCGCGGCAATCTCGATCAGCCGTCGCAGCGTCGATTCCGCAGGGCGCAGCAACGCAAGGATCGCCAGATGCATATGCCGCAGCAGCACATCGCTATCACCTAACATCGCCAGAATCTGCGCCACGGTAGGCAGCAAATCTTCACGGTTGATCTCGATGCAGCGGGTCCAGCTCATGGGTAGTGCGTATCCTCGTCAAAAACAAAACAAGAACAAACGACACGATAACCCCCTCAATGTCAAGCGCGCGCTGTTACCCAAGTTCGGCGCAGCAATAATTTTTCAAGAGATTGCCCTGTCTGGAACGGCAAATCCCCTTCCCTTAGCGCGTGTTTCGCTATA
>CALJIU010000029.1 GCA_937974055.1 uncultured Neomegalonema sp.
GAACAGATCAAACGCTTCTCATCATCCGTCCAAAGTCGCTTGTGACGACGCGCCATAGAGTGCCTCATAGTGTCCACTATCGATGGTGGACACTATCCCAAACTCCCAAGCACCGGCAGGTCAGGCAGACCGGACGGATACTCCTCATCCAGCCCGTCGATGGAATCAGAACATTTAGAAAATTGGAATCCCATTTCCGATTCAAACTCATCCCAACGCGCTCTAGAGTTTTTTCAGCGAACCTTGGTTCGCCTCAAAATCTCTATACGTTTGTTTGGTCGCGTTTTCGAACCGCAAAACCGGTTCCCACTTTTGCTGAAAACGCTTTAAGGGCCGCCCTCCTCATCATCAGACGATCACGAAGTCATCCGCATCCAACGCCGCCGAGTTGGCGAAGGTCGCAATCAACACTTGCGCATCCACCCCATTACCATCGGCGTCATAGTAGAGCGACGTGCCGTCATAGACGAGGAAGTCATCGGCATCCATGGCGGCGGCCCCGGCCACGAACATGCCCGCATCCAACGACCCGGCGGATAGCGCCGTGAACCCTGCGGAATCGAGCTGGACCCTGTCAGTATTGACCGCGAAGTCCCGGACGGTATCACCGCCATCGGCAGGCAGATCGAACACGAACGTATCCGCCCCGGCATTGCCGCTCAACATATCCGCGCCGGCACCACCGATCAGGACATCATCGCCATTACCGCCATACAATACGTCGTCGCCAGCGCGACCCGACAGAGTGTCGTCATTATCGAGACCCTCTAGCCGGTTCACACCCGCATCGCCGCGCAGATCGTCACGACCTGTATTGCCGCGCAGGTTCTCGATACCGTCATAGGTATCGCCCGCCGCGCTGGCCGTATTGACCGAGGCATCCGCCAAATCAGCGACCACGCCGGTAATGACGTTCTGGTACGTGGCAAGGTCGATGCCATCGCCACCGCGCAGAGCATCCGCCCCGACGCCGCCGTTCAGCACATCGTTCCCGGCACCCCCATCGAGCGTATCGTCACCTGTGCGCCCCGTCAGGAAGTCGTTCCCATCGCCGCCGAGGATATCGTTATCCTGCACGTCGCCGCGCAAGTCATCATTGAATGACGACCCTTCCAGACCCTCGACCTCGAAATAGACATCGCCAGCCGCATCGCGAGTATTGAGCGTCACGTCGAACATATCGGCCCGCACGCTGGTCGCCGCATCCCGGTACGATGCGAGGTCGCGCCCATCATCACCGACCAGCGTATCCGCACCGGCACCACCGATCAGGATATCATCACCGGACCCGCCATTCAGCGTGTCATCGCCCGCACGACCCGAAAGGGTGTCGTCGTTCTCCATCCCCTCCAACCGGTTGCCGCCCGCATCACCGCGCAGATCGTCACGGCCCGTATTACCGCGCAGGTTTTCGATGCTGTCATATGTATCGCCTGCCGCACTGGCCGTGTTGACCGAGGCATCCGCCAAATCGGCGACGACACCCGTGATCACGTTCTGATACGTGACAAGGTCGATGCCATCACCACCGTTCAGGATATCGGCCCCGACACCGCCATTCAGCACGTCGTCACCGGCACCCCCATCGAGCGTATCGTCACCCGTCCGACCCGTCAGGAAGTCACGGCCATCGCCACCGATGAGAAGGTTATCCTGCACATCACCGCGCAGATCGTCGTTCAGCGCCGACCCTTCCAGACCTTCGACCGCGAAGTAGATATCGCCCACCGCCTCGCCGGTATTGACCGCCTGATTGAACATATCGGCCCGCACGCCGGTCGTCGCATCCCGGTATGACGCCAGATCAAACCCGTCGTCACCGACCAGCGTATCCGCACCAACACCACCGATCAGGATATCATCGCCTGACCCGCCATTCAGCGTGTCATCGCCCGCACGGCCCGAAAGGGTGTCGTCGTTCTCCATCCCCTCCAGCCGGTTGACACCGGCATCACCGCGCAGGTCGTCGCGGCCAATATTGCCGCGCAGGTTCTCGATGCTGTCATAGACATCGCCCGCCGCGCTGGCCGTGTTCACCGATGCATCCGCCAAATCGGCGACGACACCACTGATAACGCCTTCATAGGTGACAAGGTCCATCCCTGCGCCACCGTTCAGGATATCGGCCCCAACACCGCCATTCAGCACGTCATCGCCGTCACCCCCGATCAGCACGTCGTCGCCGATCCGACCCGTCACGAAGTCGCGGCCCGCGCCGCCAATGAGGGTATTATCCTGCCCATCGCCACGCAGGTCATCGTTCAGCGACGATCCTTCCAGAACCTCGATCTCAAAATAGACATCGCCCGCCGCGTCGCCGGTATTGATCGCTAGGTTGATCAGATCCGCCCGCACCCCGGTCGTCGCATCTCGATAGGATGCCAGATCATGCCCATCATCACCGACCAGCGTATCCGCACCGGCACCACCGATCAGGATATCGTCACCTGACCCGCCATTGAGCGTGTCATCGCCCGCACGGCCCAAAAGCGTATCCTCGCCGTCCATACCCTCCAGCCGGTTGCCGCCCGCATCACCGCGCAGATCGTCATTTCCGGAATTGCCGCGCAGGTTCTCGATGCTGTCATAGACGTCGCCCGCCGCGCTGCCCGTATTGACCGAGGCATCCGCCAAATCGGCAATCACGCCATCGGTCAACCCTTGATACGTGGCAAGGTCCATGCCCGCGCCACCGCGCAGGATATCGGCCCCGACGCCACCATTCAGCACGTCATCGCCATCCCCGCCGTCAAGCACATCATCGCCTTCCCGACCCGTCAGGAAGTCGCGACCTGCGCCGCCGATAAGGCTGTTATCCTGCGCATCGCCGCGCAGATCGTCATTCAGCGACGACCCTTGTAGATCCTCGATTGCAACATAGGTATCGCCCGCTGCATCGCCTCTATTGACCGTGGGTTTGAACAGGTCCGCTTTGACACCCGCCGCCGCATCCGCATAGGAGGCCCGATCACGGCCAACACCACCGATCAGCATATCAGCACCGGCACCACCGATCAGCGTATCGTCGCCGTCGCCACCGTTCAGCGTGTCATCGCCAGCCCGGCCCGAAAGCGTATCATCGCCTGCCATACCATCCAGCAAGTTGCCGCCCGCATCACCTCGCAGGTCGTCATTGCCGTCATTGCCGCGCAGGTTCTCGATGCTGTCATAAGTATCGCCTGCCGCACCGCCGGTATTAACCGATGCATCCGCCAAATCGGCAACCACGCCGTCGGCCATGCCCTGATAGGTGGCAAAGTCCGTCCCTGCGCCACCGTGCAGCACATCGGCCCCGGTGCCACCATTCAGCACATCATCGCCATCGCCACCGTCGAGCACATCGTCACCTTCCCGACCCGTCAGGAAGTCACGACCCGCGCCGCCGATGAGGGCGTTGTCATGCGTATCGCCGCGCAAATCATCGTTCAGCGCAGACCCCTCCAGATCCTCGATCCCATCATAGGTATCGCCCGCCGCATCGCCGGTATTGAACCGCGAATGCAGCAAGTCGGCCTTCACGCCTGTGGCAGCCTCCAGATACGAAGCCCGATCCCGGCCAGCACCGCCGACCAAAGCATCGGCCCCGGCACCACCGGTCAGCGTATCGTCGCCATCACCACCGCTCAGGCGATCCGCACCATCACCGCCATCGAGAACATCATTACCAAGGCCACCAACAAGCGTATCGTCACCAGCACCGCCGCTCAGGCGATCAGCGCCAGCACCGCCGTCGAGACTGTCATTCCCAAAGCCACCATCCAACGTGTCGTCACCGTCGCCACCGCTCAGGTTATCCGCGCCTACACCGCCGTCGAGAGCATCGTTCCCAAGGCCACCGACGAGCGTATCGTCGCCGTCGCCACCGCTAAGGCTATCCGCGCCATCACCACCGTCGAGCATGTCATCACCGAGACCGCCATCAAGCGTGTCGTCACCCTCACCACCGCTCAGGCTATCCGCGCCATCACCGCCCGCGAAGACATCCACGCCGCTGTTACCGATCATCGTTTCGTCCGCAGCGGAGCCGGTCGCAGTGGAACCACCCGCCCCAACACGCACGGTATCGAAATTGACCAACGTGCCGCCGTCAAACGTACCCGCCGCAAAATCCACCGTCTGAGGTGCCGTTGTGCCAGACAGGTCAAGGATGTTCGAGCCAGCACCGCCATCAAGAACGGTCCCCGTGGTCCCATCCCCGACGATCACCCGGTCATCACCGTCACCGCCCGAAATGGTCAGCAGACCACCCCCCGCCGTGAAAACGTCGTCACCGGACCCGCCGATAACATCCGTGATGTCAGTCATGGTCAGCGTCGTCAGCCCCGATGCACCGCCCATCGCATCCAGCGTCCAACCATCCGCCGATCTGGACAGGTCGAGCACATTGCGCCCCCCCGCTCCGCCGTCGATGGAATTGGCTGCGCCGTCAATGCCTTGCACAAAAGTATCGACCCCGGCACCACCGATCATCATATCTGCACCGGCACCGCCGGTCAGCATGTCGTCACCATCGCCACCGCTCAGGCTGTCAGCGCCGTCACCACCATCAAGAACGTCATTACCGAGGCCACCAACAAGCGTATCGTCGCCGTCACCACCGCTCAGGCTGTCCGCGCCATCGCCGCCGTCGAGAACGTCATCACCGAGGCCGCCATCCAGCGTGTCATTACCATCACCGCCGTTCAACAGGTCATCATCTGCTCCGCCGCTCAGGCTATCGTCGCCCGCACCACCATCCAGCGTATCTGCACCACCATTCCCGACCAGCGTATCGTCACTTGCACCACCGGTGAGCGTATTATCGTCGTCACCGCCAATAAGCGTCGCAGAGCCACTCCCGGCCAGCACCTCCTCGAATGCCGTCGCCGTACCGCTATTGAACGTTCCGGCCAGCAGATCGACCGTCTGCGCCGTCGTCGTCGCCGTCAGATCAAGCACATCGAACCCGGCTCCGCCATTCAGCGAGGCCGCTGTGACAGTGTCATCGGTCGAGACGATATCGTCACCCGCCCCTGCCGAAACCGCTTGCAGAGCGTCACCCACCGCAATCGTATCGACATGATCTGACGCCGTCAGTTCGGTAATCCGCGTCAGGGACAAGGCCGTCGTCCCCGAAACACCGCCATCCGCATCGACGGTCCACCCCGCAGAGGAGCGGGAGAGATCGAGCCGGTTCGCCCCGGCATCGCCGCCGTCTATCGCATTCGCCGCCCCGTCATCGTCCTGCATGAACAGGTCGAAACCGGCACCGCCATTCAGGCTATCCGCGCCAGCGCCGCCATCGAGCGTATCATCGCCCTCACCGCCGCGCAGGCTGTCATCACCCTGATCGCCCAACAGGCGGTCATCGCCCCGGCCACCGTCCAGCACATCCGAGCCGGTACCCCCATGCAACAAGTCGGCATCGTCACCGCCATAGACACGGTCATCGCCGCTACCACCATATATCGTGTCCGCGCCCTGTGCGCCGAACAGATGGTCGGACCCGGCTTCGCCGTAGATGGAATCCTCACCATCGCCGCCATTCACGCGATCCGATCCCGCGCCCCCAAAGACCAAATCGGCGCCGTCGCCACCGGCGATCTTGTCATTGCCGTTCTGCCCTTCGAGCAAGTCATCGCCGTCGCCGCCCGACAGAATATCATTGCCATCGCCGCCATCGATGCTGTCATTCCCCGCATCCCCCGACAGGCGATCATTGCCCACCGCGCCACGCAGAATATCGTCACCCGCCGAACCGGAAACCGTATCCGCCCCCGCCGAGCCACTGACGACATCATCACCCGACGTCGCGACATAGCGTTCAAAGCCCGTAATCGCATCGGCATTCGACAACGTGCCGGAATCGAGGTCCAGCAAGCGACCGGCGCTCATACCCGACAGGTCGAGCGTATCGATACCGCTGCCCCCGTCAAAACGCTCGCCACCCGTCGTATCGCCCGCCAGAACGCGGTCGTTTCCGTCACCCGCATCGATACTGCGCAGCGCCCCATCGGCCACCAGCGTATCGGCATGGGCCGTCCCGATCAGGTCTGTGATATTCGTATGCGTCAGGGTCGTATCGCCGGAGGTACCCGTCACCCCATCGAACACCCATCCAGCGGAGGAGCCGGAAAGGTCGAGCAGGTTACGCCCCGCATCGCCACCATCAATGACGTTCGTGCCGCCATCATCGTTCTGAATGACGGTATCGACTCCCGCGCCGCCATCAACCGTATCGCTTCCGGCCTCACCATTCAGCGTATCGGCCCCCGCGCCGCCGCGCAGCACGTCATCACCGGACCCGCCGCGCAGGATATCATCCCCGCCATCGCCATTGATCGTATCGTTGCCACTGCCACCATCGGCGAGGTCATCACCATCGCCACCGACAATACTATCGTCGCCGCCCGCACCGTAGAGCGTGTCCATACCCGCGCCACCATCGAGCATATCATCGGCATAGACCGCCGTCGTCGCAACCGCCTGCCCCGTCAGCGAGACGTTGAGCATGTAGTTCTGGCCTTCTTCCGGCCCGGCCCCCCAGAAATTCGTGACACGGATGTAATAGGTACCATCCGCCGGGGCCGTGAATGTCGCATAGCTGTCAAACTCGCTCGTGCTGCCGCCCGCACCATCGCCGATGGCCGCATCGTCATTGCCGTCCAGCACGGTCATTCCATCCGCATCGATGATATCGACCATCGTGTCGATATCGCCCGCCAGCGCATCCAAGCCGTAATCGATATCCAGCGTGAGCACCTGTCCCGCAACCACCGTCACGGCGAACCAGTCTTCACGATCTTGCCCATCGCGCTGCACCGACAGATGCGGTGTCCCGGTGGAATCCGCGATATCCGGGTTTTCGCCCAAGGTCCAAGGCTGACCCGCCGCCGTCAGGTCGAGGGCACTCGCCGCATCCTCGCCCGCTTGCGTAATCACACCGGCATGATCGCCGATCAGCAGGTCATCACCCGCCCCACCGGCAATGGCACGCGCTGCGCCCGTCGCTTGTGTTCCAAAAAGAAAATCGTCGCCTGCGGTGCCGGAGATCGTGGTGGGGTGGGAGACTGTAGGCATGACTACTCCTTCGCGACCAAGCAATGGTCACGTGAAACTGAAATGTTGGCTAGATCTCTGAAAAACTGAGAACAGTTGATTTAATGACTTAGAAATATGTATTCTTAGTAAAATTAAGCATATATTTGTCGAATGACGTACGCTTTTAAGTAACAAACGCCTTCACACAAATCGGAATGCGAGTATCGATAATGTGCATTCTTCTTTTACGTGAGAACAGACATATAGCTTACTTTACGGCAGGTTGGGCCATCCCGGCAACGCGAATCAGTCGGGCTGCACCGGGACGATGAACCCACACCATGCGGCGAGATCAGAGGCGAATTTCGCGTGGTTGCGGCAATATGGCCTCGCGCAGGTTTTCTCCCGCACCATCGCGATCCACCACCAGAAAGTCCTGCTCACGCTCCAGCACGAGCAACGGGTGATGCCAAATCCCCCGCGCATACTGAACCCCCTGACGACCCGTTGCACGAAAGCACTGCAACGATAGCGCGTCGGCCCGTTCAGCGACGACCACGAGCCAGTCATGCGCCGAAAGCGGCACGAAAGCCTGCGACCCCAGCGGGTGACATTCCAGCATCTCCACAGCGAAAGGAAACCCGCGACAGGTGCCCCGAAAGATCGAGAGGATGGCGCGGCCCTCTGCCCCCGTGTCGGCAGTCGCCAGCGCGTGAAACCGCTTAGTGGTCCCCTCATTGATCAGAACGTGATCGACACCCTTCGTTTCCAACACCTGCCCGAAAGGAGCAAACGCCTCGCGCGTCAGCGGTTCGATCGACAAAGGCTTCATCCGAATTTTCCGCGCGTGATCGTTCGCAATGATCGGCCTTCCTTGATGCTAACTGATGGCCCGAACGGCTTCGGCGATTGCGGCCTCGGTCTGCACGAGGTCCGCCTCGGTGACGGCGAGAGATGGATACAGCTTCCCCGGTGATTTGAAGATACCATTCTGGCGCAACGTACTATTGTAAAGGGCATTGCGCGCAGGATCATCGTGTCTGGCCGAGCGGTAGTCCTTGCAGGGCGCATCGGTGAAGAACAGATCGAACAGGGTTTCATCGCCACAGATTCGATGGGCAATCCCCGCCGCACTCAAGGCGTCCGATTGCATTTTTTGCAAGCGCCCGCCGATTTCCCTCAAGCGGTCATAGGCACCGTCACGCCGCAACACTTCCATCGTCTTCAGCCCCGCAACAGCGGCGACCGGATTGCCGGATAGCGTGCCGAGCTGCATCAGCCATTTCTCCGCGCCAACGATGGCCTTATCGAAATGCTGCATGATATCCGCACTGGCCCCAAGGGCGGCGAGCGGAAATCCACCGCCGATGATCTTGCCCAATGTACAGATATCGGGGATCACCCCATACCGCTCCTGCGCGCCCCCATAGGCAAGGCGAAACCCCGTGACGATCTCATCGAAGATCAGCAAGACATGGTGCCTGTCGCACAGATCACGCAGTCCTTGCAGATACCCCGGCTCGGCAGGAATAATCCGTTGCAGCGGCTCGACGATAATCGCGGCGATATCCGTGTTCTCGGCCAGCAGGGTTTCGACGGCGGCGAGGTCGTTGAACGGCGCAATCACCATGCTATCCACGACGCTTTGCGGAATCCCGGCACTATCGGGCACGGCCTGCGGAAAGTTCACCTGCCGCTCCGGGGCGAGGCTCATCTGCGCTTCCGCGCACATGCCATGATACCCGCCCTCGAATTTCAGGATCTTCTCACGCCCGGTATAGGCCCGCGCCAGACGTATGGCATACATGTCGGCCTCGCCCCCCGAAGCCACGAAACGCACCTGCTCGCAACAGGGAACGGCCTCCACGATAGCCTCCGCCAGCGCGACCCCTTTGCTGTTATTGGCGAAGAACGTCATTCCAAGGGGCAATTGCTCCAGCACCGCCTCCATCACCTCCGGATGGCCATGGCCCAGCAACATGGGGCCGGAGCCGATGAGGTAATCGACATATTCATTGCCGTCCTCATCCCAGACGCGGCTGCCCTCTCCCCGCGCGATCATGATGTCAGGGTCGAAATTGCCAAAACCACCGGCGGGCAGAACCCGCTTTGCGCGGTCGATCCATTCGGCTTGGGTATGAATTTGATGCATGGCTCAGGTCATTTCCAACATTGGCGTCCCTGAAACAATAGCCGATCACGCTGAAAGCGGCCATGGGGACATTCCGTTGGTAGTCTGCGATAT